>CAIJTV010000911.1:0-2442 GCA_903823635.1 uncultured Planctomycetaceae bacterium | reverse complement strand
GTGATGTTCAGTGTTGATGAATCCTGATTCATGAAGAAGATCCGAATACTGACTCAAACTCACCAAACCTCACACCTCATATCTCACACCTCACACGTCACTCCTCACTCCTCACTCCTCACTCCTCACACCCTCATACCTCACACCTCACACCTCCCCAAACCTCACCCCTCTCACCTCTCACCTCTTTTCCGCGCACCTATTCCCGCTAGTGTAGTGTCTCACACTGATGGGGGCTTATCGAGGGCTTGCAGGGCGCGGCGGGCGCGGTCGACTTTGGTCAGGATCTGCTGAGCGGTTTTGGTCCACACGAAACCCTTTGGATTCGCGTTGTGTTGGTCGACGAAGGACTGGATCGCGGCCTTCAGCTGATCGACGCTTTTGAAGGCCCCACGTCGCAGCTGTTTGCGGGTCAGTTCGCCGAACCAGCGTTCGATCAGATTCAGCCATGAACTGCTGGTCGGGATGAAGTGGATGTGAAACCGCGGGTGTTTGGCCAGCCACTTCTGGACCTTGGAATGTTTGTGCGTGGCGTAGTTGTCGACGATCAGGTGCAGGTCCATCTCGGGCACAGTCTCACGATCAATCGTGTTGAGAAACTTGATCCACTCTTGATGTCGATGGCGAGCCTGGCACTGAGTGATCAGTGTTCCATCGAGTACGCTCATGGCGGCAAACAGCGTCGTCGTGCCGTTGCGTTTGTAGTCGTGGGTCATCGTCCCCAGCCGACCGGGGAACATCGGCAGGCTCTTCTGAGTCCGGTCGAGGGCTTGAATCTGGCTCTTCTCATCACACGAGAGCACCAGCGCATGCTCGGGTGGATTCAGGTACAGCCCCACCACATCCACCAGCTTCTCCGCGAACTTCGCATCGTTCGAGACCTTAAATGTCCTGGTCAAATGCGGCTTCAGCCCGTTGTCCCGCCAGACTCGATGTACGGTCGCCTTGCTGCATCCGATCACAGCGGCCATCGAACGCACTGACCACTGCGTGGCATCGCTCGGCAACTCTTGCGTGGTTCGCCGAATGATCTCGGCTTCATGTGCCGACCGGACTGTAGCGGGCGGTCCCGAACGAGACGCATCCTTCTCAATCCCCGTCAGTCGCAGCGAGGCAAACCGGCTCCGCCACTTCCCCACGGTCTCTCGTTTGCAGCCCAGATCGAGTGCAATGTCTTTGTTCTCTCGCCCCTGCGCGGCGGCGAGCACAATCTTCGCCCGCAAGACCAGCCGCGCCGGAGTACTCCGCCCCCGCGACCACTTGACCAGCGCCGCTCGCTCTGTGTCCGACAACTCGATCTGCACTGCCACTCGCATGTTGCCATCCTCCCGGCCCGGAAGATGAAACACCACGCAGGCCAAATAAGACCGCTTAAAAATGAGACACTACACTAGGCACTGTTTGAAAACCAAGTCTAAGCGAACAGCACCTTCATGTATCTCTGGACGAAGGCGATGCGTAGCATGCCTGCGAAGTTCTTCGCGGTCTTCTCAAAGCGAGAGAACACGCGGCGGTATTCCTTGAGCCAGCCGATCAACCGCTCGATGATGTTGCGTTGGCGATACCGTTCCTTTTCAAAGTCGACCACCCGGCGGGAACGATCCTCGTTCTCCCTTGAGGGGATCACCGGGATGATCTGCAGATCAAGCAGGTACTGGTCGATCCAATCGGCTCGATACCCCTTGTCGCCCGCCAGATAAACGGGCCAGGCAACGGGCTCGCCATCTCCATCGGTCAGCTCGTTGGCGGTCATCAAGACCGTGTCGATCATCGTCGAGTCGTGGACTTGCCCGCCCGTCAGATGGAATCCGAGCGGATGCCCGTTCGCGTCGGCGAGCAAGTGGATTTTCGTGGTAAATCCCCCGCGAGAGCGACCGAGAGCATGGTCGGACGGTTCGCCTTCATCCCCTTTTTTCCGCCCCCAGCTGCACATCGATGAGCCCGCACCACCGTCCCGTCAATGCACCACAGCTCACTCGACACGCGACCGCCATCGACGACGGTTTGAGTCAATCGTTCAACAACGTTCTGCAGCGTACCGTTCGCATTCCACAGGTCGAACCACCCGTAGATCGTTCGCCAGTTACCCATTGAAGCCGGAATGTCCCGCCACTTGGCCCCCGTGTTGTTGAGCCAAAGAATCCCGTCCAACGCCTGCCGCGGCGGCATCGGCGGACGCCCCGTGACCGCTGGCTCGGGAAACAAATCCACAATCGCCGCCCACTGCTTGTCCGTCAAAGCATGCCGCATCGGTGGTCCCTCCCTGGATCAACGCACAGATTCGCAGCTATGGCATAAACACCACAAGACCGGTTTTCAAACAGAGCCTAGTGTGAATTAGTGGAGATTAGCGTTCCATTCTCCTGCCTGAAGACGAAATCTGAATCTGCTTGAATTCCCATCCCAAATCTTGTTGATCAGTGTTCCAAGTCTGGTTGATTG
>CAIJTV010000910.1:0-6520 GCA_903823635.1 uncultured Planctomycetaceae bacterium | reverse complement strand
TGCTGAGAATCTGACCTCAGGATTTTACGCTGGCTCTGGCTTTTGGACTGCGAAATTTCAGAACACGTCAAACTTTTCGACCAGTCTGAGACAAATCCCGTCATCTCAGGCCGTTTTCACCTTCCCATTTTCACACGCCAGTCACTTTCCGTCAATCTGTCATCTGTACAGAACAGGAACGTAGACGTTTCGTCGACAGATGATTCACAGAATGGCTTTCTACATCCTCAGTGACATTTCTACATCCTCAGTGACAGTGGTGTTGTGGCGGGAAACTTTTAACACTGTAACCTCGCGGTATAGCCGCCGCAGCACCACCGACCATCATTTGAGACACACATGACAAATCCTTCTGCAGAGTTCGCGCTACAGACACCGTCCGAAGAAAGGCTGGCTGAAGAAGCGCGGCCGCAGGCTGTTACGCCGCTGACGTTGATCCGGTTTCTGATGGGGCGGCGGTCTGCGATTCTGGATGTCGCGGCGAGTCCTCATGCGTTGGCGCTGGGTGGTGTGCTGGTTCTCTCGGCGGGATTCGCTCGAGAATACGACGGTGAAGATCTGCTGCATGAACCGTGGCATCTGCTGATTCCTCATGGTGCGTCGCTGCTGACAGCGTTCCTGTTGTATATGCTGGTTCGCTTGACGGGAATCGGGAAGAATCAGCATCTTCCGACGTTCTTTCGCGGCTTCCCGATGTTTCTCCGACTGTACTGGATGACGGCACCGCTCGCGTGGCTTTATGCCATTCCCTTTGAACGCTGGATGAGCCCGGGCGATGCAACGCTCTGGAACCTGCGACTGCTGGGAATCGTTTCTGTCTGGCGAGTTGTGCTCATGATTCGCGTCATCAGTGTGGTTTACGGGGCCGCCCCACTCTGGCGAGTGATCTCAACGGTGCTGCTGTTTGGCGATGCGGTGATGTTGATCGCGATTCGGTTCGTGCCGGTGCCGGTGCTGAACCTGATGGGCGGCGTTCGGATGACCGAAAGCGAACAGCTCCTGCAGACCACAACTTTTCTCCTGCAGATTGTCGGCTTCCCTTCGCTGTTTATCCTGCTGATCATGACTCTGGTCCCGACAGCGAAACCGTGGACGCGAATGACATTTTCACAGCCCAGCCGAGTGCATGGAACGACATGGTTGTTGGCTGCAATATCGATCCTGATCTGGCGGTTCATCCTGCCTGTGACTCAGCCGGAGCAACAACGACGACGCGTGGCCGAACAATTGATCATGGCACAAGACTTTCCTGCTGCGTTCATGTTCATGTCGAAGCATGATCAAGCCGACTTTCCGCCGCACTGGAGCCCGCCACCGCATGTGGCTCAACCCAATCCAGTGCCGCCGATCAATGATCTGATCGAAGTTTTGATCCAGGAATCTCCGACGGAATGGGTCCGCGCAATTTTCATTGAGAAATTCCGCAACACCACTGAACAAACTCTGACTCGGTATGGCTTTGTCAGTGACGAGCGGCTTTCGTCCACGCTTAGAATCCTTGACCGTCTGCCGCTTTCAGAATGGTTGCCGAATGATGAGTGGCGCAGGGCGGAAGCGGTCGGGTTTCTTCGACAGCTTTCCAGTAATTCCAACCGAGCTCCGTCTGAGTCGGATAAGGCCTGCCTGCTGCGCATTCTGGACAAGTTGCCGCCGCAGGCCACGACTGAGAATCAACCCACAGATCAACCCACAGATCCGCAACCGCTGGATGAAGCGAAAAGCGAATAGCGGTGCTCTGTAATTTGACACTGGAATCGGTGTGGCGGCTTAAACGCTTGTCGCGCCATGCGAATGGCTGGGTTTCCATTTTGTAACGACCGCTTAACACTGGAACAGGCAAGTCGTTTCTATCCCCGCACAATCGCGCGGGTGTTGCTGGGAAACAACAGGACTCAAAGATTTTCCGTAGATCCCCCCGCGCTCTGCAGTTAACGTCGTGCGGTACTGATCAGTTGAACCTCCCCAGGTTCCGCGCGATGGATCAGCATGTACGTCTGAGTTTATCGGGCCCTCCCACCATCGGGCCGTCCCTGTTCTTCAATGTGGTGAGTGAGTCAGAAAGCAGATTCGACGTGGCTTCCAAAGACCTCCAAATTACACGGACTCAGTCGACCCGGCTTATCACATCTCCAGAAGCCTCGGCAACTTCTGTGGGAGTTTCAGCCGCTAATCCTGTCGAGATTGTTGCCGGAGCCCTGAAGCGACAGTGGCTGCGTCTGCTGGTGGCAACACTTGTCAGCGCGGGGGTTGCCTGGGCGATTGCAACCAGCTTTGCAACTCAAAAGGTAACCTCGCGGCTCACGTTGTCCTCGCAGTCGCTCCCGGCGACAAGCCAGAACGTCTACACCGCGCCGAACCCGAACGTGGCCGCGATGATGCTGAAGTCACCCAGAATTCTGCAAGCCGTGGTTGAACGACACAATCTACCGCCGGCTCACATACTCGCGAGGATGATCAATCCCCTTCCAAATCTCGCAACCTCCAGCATCGAAGTGGCACTCGTTCAGACCGATACGGACAAAGCCATCGCCATTCTGGATGATGTTGCCGGTGAACTCGTCAAGTCAATCGCTTCGGATCGCAAAGAAACACTCACGGAACACGCCGGATAACACGTGGCCAACGTTGCTCAATCTTTCGCGCTGCATGTTCTGCAACGCCCGGTGCCGCACCGAGCAGATAAACAGTGCCACCACTCTTTGTTTCATTCAGAGCATGGAAAAGTGCTGGGACAAGATCTGACCCCGCCACACGTTCAGGCAGCGGATCTCGGAAGATTCGCGACGCGGTCACCAATGGCCATCCATCGGCTACGACAAGGGAAGCAGAACGATACGCTTCTCGCAACGCCTCATTGGTCTGCAACTGAACCGCGTGATCCAGATTGGGAGTGACCACGTATCGACAGGCCCGCTCCTTTTGACTAATCCAGGATCTGAGGCGATTGATCGCCTGATCCATGGTGACTCGATCAATGCGGATGCCAAAAATGGCCGACCGATCCTGCTCCCCGGACATCATGCTGCCCCATCGCCATTGAGCACGGCCGGAAACGTCTTGAGAATGATCGCAAGGTCAGTCTTGAGGCTACGACGGCGGATGTATTCCAGGTCCAATTTCACCTGATTAGGGAACGCCAGCTTGCTGCGTCCAGACACCTGCCAGATACACGTCAGCCCCGGCTTGACCGCCAAACGCTGAAAATCATAGGCAGAGTACAATGCCACTTCGCTGGGGAGTGGTGGTCTTGGCCCGACGATGCTCATTTCCCCACGCAGCACGTTGATCAGCTGAGGAAGTTCATCAACGCTGAATCTCCTCAGAATTCTCCCTGGGGGCGTAATGCGAGGATCATTCATGATCTTGAAAGTTCGCTGATCAGCGTGTTCATTCTTATCGATCAGTGTATTTCGCACCGCTTCCGCATCCACAATCATGGATCGGAACTTAAAGCAACGAAACTCTCTCCCCTTTTTGCCGACACGGACCTGGCTGAACAAAACAGGCCCACCGTCGTAGAGTTTAACCGCGAGTGCAGTGACCAGAATGATCGGCGACAGAATCAGAATTGCTGTCAAACTGATGCAGATATCGATTGCCCGCTTACACACGACATACAGAGCATCTTCTCGAGAGCTGTGAACATTCAGTGGTAACACATTGATCGACGTTGGAGCGGGCTTGATGAGCTCAGTAAACGGTTGAGCGGAGTAGGCTCGATCCGCTGAAGGCTCAAAATCGGATGCGGAGAACCGTTGTATGAGTACGTCGAATCTCTGCTCTGGCATCATGGATGCCGAGCTATCAGGAGATTCAATAGAGATCGCAACTTCCGACATCGCCGAGATTCTTAAGCTGGGAAGAAAACACCCACGACCTCAACTGCAAATGGCAAGTCGCGGACCAAATCTGATTGGACTCACGTAAAGACGCGTTGTCATTCCCTGGAGGATCCCGCTGACAAGACATGTCCCCTTAATCCCAAAAAGCATTTAGCCTTCATCCAGAGCACAAGTCTGGGTGCGATGTACGCAGGTCACTGATCCGATGGAACTCGCCCATTCATTGGTGTTTACCGGGATTCCACCGTAGATTCGGGATCGTCTTGCGAGACAGAGAATGGTCTGGACAAACTGTGATGCAGAGAAGCCACAGATTCGGTTGTCGACTGCTCATGTTTTCTTTCGCCAAATGTCAATCCCAGCGTTGGCAAAGCGAATATTGTTTCAGTTGCTTTACACCCTGATGCGGCATTTTGACAACGTGAATGATCAAAGGGACAAGGATACTGAATCGATCTTCAGTAGTGATCATCGTTCGAGAATCGATTGAACGACGGCTGGCTTACAGATCGAACGAACGCCTTTGGATCGCGAACGTCGCCCCGTATCGACGACAGGCGAATGAAGCACAAAAGCCTGACAAGATTGGGGCTCGGGACTGTGAGTGCCTTTCCGGAATGCTGCCTGTTTGCTCCCGATGCGGCACTTCCGTAAAGTGTTGAGCGGTATTCCACCTCGTCGGGTTTGGTTGAAACATGATTGAGTTGGGATGGCTCAACCAATGCCTACCGGGATTCCGGTGTCTGACGCCCTCGTGTTAACCCGAATTCTTTCCCACACTGAATCACGTTATGAAATCGATCGATTGCTTGAAGATTGGCACACCTCTTTGCCTGATCTTGTTGACTTGTTTTCTTTGCCCGCTGGATCTCGTTGAGGCGGCTGAAAAATTTGAGGCCGATCTCATCGTGTATGGCGGGACTTCTTCGGGAGTCATTGCTGCGGTTCAAGCGAAGAAAATGGGCAAGACGGTGATTGTTGTTGGCCCGGACAAGCATCTGGGAGGTCTCTCCAGTGGTGGCCTTGGCTTCACGGATACCGGCAACAAAGCTGTCATCGGAGGGTTGTCACGAGATTTCTATCACCGGCTGTGGAAGAAGTATCAACAGCCAGAAACATGGCGCTGGCAGAAGCAGTCCGACTACGGCAAAAAGGGGCAGGGCACGCCGGCGATAGACGGTGAGAATCGCACAATGTGGATCTTTGAGCCACATGTGGCCGAAAGTGTTTTTGAGGACTACATCAAAGAATTTCAGATTCCCGTCTACCGTAACGAATGGCTGGATCGCGAAAAGGGAGTTCTCAAGGAAGATGCTCGAATCACCAGCATCACGATGTTATCCGGCAAGACCTTTAGCGGCCGGATGTTTATCGACGCGACTTACGAAGGTGACCTGATGGCCGCCGCAGGTGTTTCGTACCATGTTGGGCGAGAAGCGAACTCTGTCTATGACGAAAACTGGAACGGCATTCAGACAGGCGTCCTGCATCATCGACATCACTTCGGTGCACTGAAGTCCAAAATCAGTCCGTATGTGATTCCGGGAGATCCTTCTTCGGGCGTTCTGCCAAAAATCAGCACGGAACCTCCCGGTGAATATGGTGCAGGCGACAAACGAATTCAGGCCTACTGCTATCGCTGGTGCGCCACCGACCATACGGAGAATCGAATTCCGTTCCCGAGGCCTGAAGGCTACAACCCAAAGCAGTACGAACTGCTGGTCAGAGTTTATGAGGCCGGTTGGAAGGAGACGTTCGATAAGTTCGATCCGATTCCGAACCACAAAACAGACACGAACAATCATGGTCCGTTCAGCACCGACAATATCGGGATGAACTACGACTATCCCGAAGCCAGCTATGAACGCCGCAAGGAGATTCTGGACGAGCATTGCCGGTATCAACAGGGATGGCTCTATTTTGTGGCCAATGATCCGCGAATCCCCAAAGACGTTCAGGAAAAAATGCAGAAATGGGGACTGCCGAAAGATGAGTTTGTGGACAACGGGCACTGGCCACATCAAATCTACGTGCGGGAAGCTCGCCGTATGATCGGTCAGTTCGTCATGACGGAGAACGAACTCACGAAGAAGAAGCCAACACCGGATTCCGTCGGCATGGGAAGTTACACGATCGATTCGCACAACGTGCAGCGCTATATCACACCGGATGGTTACGTGCAGAACGAAGGCGACATCGGCGTGGGGATTTCTCCGTATTCGATTGCTTACGGTTCACTAGTGCCGCAGAAGGGCCAGTGTGACAACCTGATGGTCAGCGTCTGTGTCAGCAGCTCTCATATTGCTTTCGGTTCGATTCGCATGGAGCCCGTCTTTATGATTCTTGGCCAAAGCGCGGCAACTGCGGCAGTGATGGCGATCGATAAAGATCTTGCGGTGCACCAAGTGCCTTACGCTGATCTGCGTGGGCAACTGTTGAAAGAGGGCCAGGTGCTAGAGTATACAGCCGTCGCGTCGGCCGGTGATGCAAAGGTGAAGATGTTTGTTGATCCGCGAAAGCTGAAAGGAATCGTTGTCGACGATGACGACGCAAAACTCATCGGCGACTGGAAGATCAGTAATGCGTCCGGATATTTCGTGGGCAATGGTTATCGTCACGAAGGAGCTGCTCAGGATGGTCAGGCCTCCGCCATCTTCGAAGCTCGACTACCATCAGCC
>CAIJTV010000909.1:0-2164 GCA_903823635.1 uncultured Planctomycetaceae bacterium | reverse complement strand
GTCAGAGAACTAAACGAAAGCCTATCTGTCCCCGCACCCGTGCCTTCTGTCACTGTGTCCGCTTCCGCCGTTGTTGCGGTCGCAAACACATAGGTGTCATCTCCCGATCCGCCAACCAGAGAATCATCACCGCCGTTACCGGTCAGCGTGTCGTTCCCTGCATTCCCCGTCAACGTATTCGCCAGCGAATTGCCGATCAGCATATCATTGCCCGAGCCACCGACGATATTCTCAATCGCATCGATCGTATTCAATTTCAGCGTCCGATTCGCATGCACCGCCTGAACGGCCGTTGTCTCCAGACTGAGCATCACATCCGTCGTCAGTGAGCTGAACGAAAGCGTATCTGCCCCCCCATTCGCGTCCTCTGTCACGGTGTCCGCTTCCGGCGTAGACACATTGGTGTCATCTCCCAATCCGCCAATCAGATACTTATCACCACTGACACCCGCCAGCGTGCGGTTGCCTGAGCCACCAACGATCTCTTCGAACACACTGGCAGCATTAAATCTTAACGGCTGATTCGGAAACATTGATTTGAGAAACGTGGCCACCTGCTCACCAAGAAATTCATTTCCCGGCTCAAGGAAGTGAACATCACCTGGGTTCTGCCATTCGGCCAGACGTGGCGTAATGGCTGTGAATAAATCGTCAATGGCGACTCCATGCTCTTGCATCACGTTAGCAGCTGCTGCGTTGCGTTGAACAATCGATTCGGCGGAATACTTGCCGGGCACGTCGGGAATCGGTGTTGTGCTGGCCCAAACCAGCTCCGCACCGGTCTGCTGCATTCGTTCGACAAGCTGCTCAAGACGAGTGACGTAATCCGCCAGCGGTGTCTCACGATCATGGATTCCGAAATTGAAGTGGATCACGTCCCAAGTGCCGTCGCCCAACCAAGTGTCAATCTTTTCCACCCCGTAGGAGGTTGGCCCGCAGTTGGCCGGAGCTCGATGAACATTGGCGATTCCCGTGAGCTCCTGTCGGACCGCTTGCGTGTAGGCGCGTGAGACCGAATCGCCGATGAGAAGGACTCGCGGCAACGCTGGATCGTCTTCGACGAAATCCCAGGCGTTGGACTCCCCGGCTACCTTCTCACGCTTGTGAATCGGCAGATAGAAGCTGCCAAGCTCCGCCTGCAATGTCCCCTCCCATGCTTGCTGGGCGGGCGTCAGCGTTGCCACCCAGGCTTGATACTTCTGCTCCAGCTCCGCTTCCGCCGCATTTGCGGTCGCAAACACATAGGTGTCATCTCCCCATCCGCCAACCAGAGAATCATCACCGCTGCCACCGGTCAGCGTGTCGTTCCCGGCACCACCCGTCAGCGCATTTTCCAGAAAGTTGCCCGTCAGCGTGTCATTGCCAGAGCCACCCACGATATTTTCAAACGTGGTGGAGGATCCCAGGTTCAGGCTTAGATTCGCATGCACAACCTGAGCCGCACCGGTGCCCAGATTGAGTGAAAGGTTGATGTTTGCTGTGGTTGTGAGCGACAAGTCGATTGTGTCTGTGCCGCCACCCGCTTCACCCTCTATGCTGCCCCCCGCTTCATCCAGCCTGAACAGCCCCAGAGGCGCATCGGCGTCGAACTGGTAGATGTCGCTTCCGGCCATACCGGCCAGAGTGCGGTTTTCGATGCTGGTGAGAATCAAACTGGCCCCATTCACCGTCAGACCGGTACTGCTCACGGTAAGGGCGTCTGCACTGCTGGTTCCAACAACTCGCACCGAATCAGTTCCGCCGAGACCGGACAGCGTCAGTGGTGGGTCCAGCGGGAACGCACCCAGACTGGTTGCCGCAGCGCCATTGGTGGCCACGGTGATCGCCACGCTGGTGCTCGAATATGTCAAAACAAACGCATCATTCTCGACCGTCCCTTCGGGCTGATTGACGACGCTCACCGTTACGACCGTTTCAGCACTGAGAGCTGGCGAGCCACCATCCGTAGCCACCACGGTAAACAAGTAGCTGGACTTTGATTCAAAGTCTGCGGATGCGAGCAATGTCACGGAGCCGGTTGTTTCATTGATTGTCACGAAGGCCGCATCATCCACGCCGAGTTTAATACTATAGGTGATGTTGTTATTCGGCGCGGTTGTATCTGGATCGGCGGCAACGGCTGTGTAGATCACAGAGCTCACAGCCTCATTTTCGTCAATAGAGC
>CAIJTV010000908.1:0-3055 GCA_903823635.1 uncultured Planctomycetaceae bacterium | reverse complement strand
ATAGATTGCAGCAGCAGAAGCGGAAGCTTTGTGGTCACCGACTCGGTCGAACCATCGCGGCCTCTGACGGAGTTGTCTACCAACCCTCAGCGATTCAAACCCTCACATGACAGGGTTTAGCGGGCAGTACTTTGCTTGTTCAAGAGAGAACGAAATGCATCAGGTTGTTGCGGGTTTCGGATATGTTGCCATGGTCTTCCTTGCATGGCTGATGAGTTCTCATCGAACTCGTTTTCCATGGCGGATTGTCCTGGCAGGTACTCTGCTGCAAATGACTTTTGCACTATTGATTCTGAAGACGCAGCCAGGTCGAGTGATCTTCCAGAGCACGGGTGATTTCTTTACTCAGGTGCAGAGTTTCGTCGATGCTGGCAGCGGTATGGTCTTTGGTAAAGGCTATGAAGAACACTACATCGCGTTTCGAGTTCTGCCCACGATCATTTTCTTTTCGGCCCTGATGGCGGTGATGTACCATCTTGGCATTATGCAGATTGTCGTGCGATTCATCAGTCGCATCATGCAGGTGTCTCTGGGGATTTCAGGGGCCGAAAGTTTGTCGGCCGCGGCCAATATTTTCGTAGGGCAGACAGAAGCTCCGCTGGTCGTCAGGCCCTACATTGGCAAGATGACTCGATCAGAGTTGATGTCCATTATGGTCGGCGGGTTCGCCACGATTGCCGGCAGCGTCATGGCCGCTTACATCACGATGGGCATCAGTGCCGCTCATCTGCTGACCGCCTCAGTTATTTCCGCACCTGCCGGGTTGCTGATTGCGAAAGTTCTGCAGCCGGAAGTTGATGTTCCTGAAACGCTTGGCGTGTCCGAACAGGAGATGCCCAGGACAACCGGCAATATCATCGAAGCTGCTTCAAATGGCACTGCTGACGGGCTTCAACTGGCATTAAATGTCGGGGCAATGCTGATTGCGTTTCTGGGTTTGATTGCAATGTTTGATTATGGACTTCAGCACGTCTCCGGTTGGTTGTTGACTCAGGTCGGCTATCCGGGCCAGACCGTGACGCTCACCAGTTTTCTTGGTGCCGTGTTTTCTCCTATCGCGTGGCTGATGGGAATCGAATGGAAAGAATGTACCGCGGCCGGTGAACTGCTGGGGTTGAAACTGGTTGCAACTGAATTTGTTGCGTACGAAAAGCTTAGCGAATGGAACCGCCTTGCTGCCGACGCCCGCCCTTTGTCAGATCGAGCGGTCGTTATTCTGACCTACGCCCTTTGTGGATTTTCCAACTTCGCTTCGATCGGGATCCAGATCGGCGGGATAGGGGCCTTAGCTCCCGAACGCCGGAAAGAACTGACGGAAATCGCTTTCCGAGCGATGTTGGGGGGGACTTTGGCGTGCTGCATGACGGCCTGCATCGCGGGAATTCTGTATTGAGTTCACGATGTTTCTGGCGTCAGAGATGGCCCCGTATTCGTTTTTATCGCTAAAATCGCATCAACCTGCGAATCCACGCGCGAATTGCGGGGTTAGATCCTGACACGGACGGTCGGCTACGAGAGATCACCATGTCGTGACAGATCTTTCCGGGCTTCGTCCTCGAGTCGAATGCTCCCACCCGGATCCCTTATGGAGAAGTCGTATGTTGTCTGTGCACTTGTGTCTTTCACTCGCGCCGCTGTTGGCCGGTTTTGAGGCTCGCCCGGAATCATTCCAGTCTACGTCGTCTGCGATCCCTTTACAGTTGATCGCTCATGCCGACGGTCGGCTTCTGGCCACACCGGTGGTATTGAGCACCGACGATGATGACGACGACGATGATCGGGAGGAGCGTCGTGATAGTGAACGTCGTGGCCATGACCGACGCGAAGAAGAGCGTGGCGAAGGTAACCGCGGAGAAGGCGATCATCGGAAGCCCGAAGGCGGCTCTGCCGAAGGTAGACGACCACAGCCCGGACGTCCAGAATCTCATCGTCCTGACGGCCCCGGACGTCATCAGGGCCCCGGCGAGCACAAACCACAACCAGAACACAAAGGACCGCCTCATCAGGGTCCGCCAGAACATGGAAAGCAGCCATCGCCTCCGCAGGGCCCGGGTGGATTTCATCCTCCAATGATGGGCATGGGAATGCCGCACTTCGGCGGAATGTTTGGCCACGGCTCGCCGTTTGGCGGCAGGCCCGGCATGCAGCCCGGTCAACCATCTGTTCATGGGCCAGGAAGTTCCGTTCTGACCGGCATCATCTTCGAGTTGCTTGATCAGAATCACGATGGAAATCTCTCACGCAGCGAGTTCCAGAAGCTGGCGGACGCTGTCGAGAAATCTCACCATCCTCCGATGATCATGCCACCTCATTCCGGCTCAGGCAACGGCCCTGATGCTGATCACAGTCGTCCTCAGCTATCACGACGCGGAGGCCCTCCGATGCTTCATCAGGGTTCACCATTACATCAGGCTCAAAAGCCGGATGATCATCACAAGGCAGACGGTGATCATCGTCCCGATGGAGATCGTGGCGAGAAAACTCGTGAACATCAGGAACCACGGATCTAGTTCCTTATCAGGGGTGAGTTTTGTCGAGTTTCACCTGTGGCCGACAGGCCTGAAGCGAAGAAAACCAGGCCTGTCGGCCACGGGTGAGACAATTGAATTTGCTGGACAATCCATTGGACCGCGGTCAATTTTTCAATGGATATTTTGCAAGGCCCTGTTTCCTGCGAGGTTGGGGCTTCTTTCGTTCGCTGCCCCGTGAAATATCAACGTCCTGAGGTCGGCTGATCTCAAAAGTCATGGTGTTCGATTCATTCTGACTTGTTCATTCTCTGATTTCTTCATGATTCTGGAGCACTGATGGTTATTCCTCGAGTCAAATCTGGTGCGTGGAAACGCTTTATCGCGGGAGCACTTAGTGTAGCGTCATTTGCAACCGTCAATGCGTCAGACTGGACACGTTTTCGAGGTCCCAACGGCACCGGGATCAGTCCCGATGCGGATCCGCTGCCGGCCACATTCAGCGACAAAGAGAATCTGCAGTGGAAAGTCGATCTGCCGGGTGCGGGTGTGTCGTGTCCGATTGTTGTCGGCGACAAAGTGTTGGT
>CAIJTV010000907.1:0-3934 GCA_903823635.1 uncultured Planctomycetaceae bacterium | reverse complement strand
GGCTCACGTAGGTCTGTCGGGCAGTATTCGTGATCCGAATAACGGAACGCAACGATACCGCGCTCGTGGGTCGCTGCGAAATGGTCCGGGTTCTTTGAATCCGGTGCTGGCTGACACAGGCAGCTTCACGTCAACACAAACAGATATGCTGAACTTTGAATCCGCGCTGCAGTTGGATTCGCTGCTTCTTGAAGCCGAGTATTGCGTCAGTCAGGATCAAAACACTGCGTTTGGCGATGTCACCATGTACGGATGGTATGCAGAAGCCCTGTACTTCCTGTCCGGCGAACATCGTGACTATGAGAAGAAAACCGGTGTCTTCGGGCGAGTTGTTCCTCATAATAATTATGGCGATTGTGGAAGCCTTGGTGCATGGCAGGTGGGTGCTCGATACTCCAAGGTCAACCTGATTGACGGGTTACTCGATGGCGGTCAACTGGAAGACGTCACCCTCGGCCTGAACTGGTTCCTGAACCCAAATCTGAAGATCCAGAACAACTATATCTATACGATCCGTGATGCACAGGCCGGTCCCGGGGGAGGAGAGACACAAGGCTTTGGCACTCGACTGGCATGGGACTTTTAGAATGCCGGCTCGTCAGCCTGGCTGCGAAGTACACAGCGAATAATCGGCAGCCAGGCTTTGACAGATTTGACTCTTTGCACCAACCGTAACCGAGGAGTATGGGCCATCTTTCGCGGGCATTCCGCTGCATGATTCAACACGTCCAGTTCTGTCCGTTTCAGTTTGTTTGTTGCCATGCAGAGTCTCCGTTCTCGAATAGATTGTTCATTCCGATATCTAAACTGGTCGTTCCATAATTTTCTGATTCGTGCCAATGAATCACCGACATTCGTTGCATTATCACAGCATGCAGTAACGCACGCGGTTTCCATCTGTATTCCGGATGGATATGCTGAAAGCGGCGCGTACCGGATGAATACCCGCCAAAGAAGCTTCTTGTCTCTGGCGAGGGTTAGAATCCATGCGATCGATCACGGCAATGACAGTCGGAGTGCTGCGCGCGTTTATCATTGCACTTTGTGTGATCCTGGCCTCCACAGTTTGTGTGGCCGACGAATCAGAACAAGGTTCTTTGAAAGTCGTTGATGTGATTAACGGCACAGAACTGCAACTCGCGTTGAACGAGCATGCGAAAACGTCGTGCACCTTGCGAGTCCGACAGTCAGCCGAATTGACGTGCCTGGTGCAGGAGTCAAAAGTCGGTGAGGAGATTTCGCGACATGCTCTGCTGATTCCGGAAGGCATCATTCTGGATCTCAACGGCGCAACGCTGCTGCTGGATCTTCGCTCCAATTCGCATGGCGTGCGTCTGTCGAACCATTCCGGGATTCGCAATGGCACCATTCGTGTTGTTCGCAGTGAGAACAAAGGCTCACAGGGAATCTGGCATTCTGCGATCAGCATTGGTGCTCCGTACGATGATGGAGGAACTCCCGATAAGCCTGGTTACTTTTCGAAGATTGAACACTGGTCCATCGAAGACATGACGATCGACCAGCCCTTCGCGGCGTCCGCGATTCAAGTGATGTCGGAAGGGTGCTTCGGCGTAATTCGGCGAGTTCATATTCTGGATTCGAAAGAAGCCTTGCTGGGAATCGGCATGGACTGGGGCAGCGTCGGAAAGATGACCACGGCCGATGAGACGATTCCACTTATGCGCGAGCTGTGGGAAAAGCACGAGATCTATTCCACGCATCCTCATGACATTCTGGTCGAGGATATCACGATCGGAAACCTGACCCGAAACGTCGATGCCAACGATGCCGGAGTTCGATGCTCGGCCTGCTACAACATTCGCATTCATCGGGTGCATGTCGCATCGGCAGCAGCCGGTGTTGCTATCTTTGGCGGAGACTGCGGTTTCGAGTTCGCTCCGAAAGAACTTCGGCCGCTGGCCCATACTGGTTACGAAATCGACGGACTCTCCATCGACAAAGCATTTCGCATCGGCATGGTGCTGAATGGCTTGTCGGATAACGTGTATCGATCCAGCCTGTCGCATGGTTATCAGATGCAACTGGATCCTGCTCAGCCAGGGCTTAATGGCGTCGTTATTCGCAACAGCCAGTTAAGAGGCGACGGATCCGCGAAGTCGCTGGGAATGTTTATCACAGCGGTTTCGAATGTGCAGATGCAGAATGTCTTAATCAAGGACTTTGACATCGGAGTTCGCATCAAGGAATGGGTTGACGGATTGCATTTGAAAAGCTGCGATTTGAGCCAGAATGCTCAGGCTCAGTCGATCAGCAACGCCGCCGCAGCACCGAAAGGGATCTCGTTTGATTGATGCCCGGGCACGGAATTGAGAGTTACTCAACCGACAATGTTCGTGTTGTCTGATTCAAGGTCTGAGTTCCGGGCGAGTTCGGCATCGTACTGAGTGCAGGTGAAATGGCGGAATACACTTACCGAGCGAAGTTCCGCGTGTTATGCTCTGGGCTCACGATTTTTGGTAAAGATTTCCGGAATCAGGCAGGCCTCGGTTTGCCGGACGATTCTCCAGTACTCAACGTTGCCTCTGTCGACACCAGTCGACATTCAACATGCTGCTAGAGATTCTCTTTGCTCTGCGATCTGACGCAGGCCTTCTCATTCAAGTCAACGCTTTCAGTTTGGGGACTTCGCATGAATGAATTCCAGTTGAATCGGCGTCAAGCATTGATCGCGAGTGGGCTGGGGACGATGAGTCTCGGAATGCCCGGCGTCGTAATGGGGGCCGACAAGGTTGACGCTTCCGGGAAGGCCGTCGCGGCAGAGAAATCCTGTATCTTTGTTTTGCTCTGCGGTGGCCCAAGCCATGTTGATACATGGGACATGAAGCCGGAAGCTCCCCTGGATTATCGAGGACCCTATCAGCCGATCGCGACCAAAGTGCCGGGCATGCAGATCAATGAGATGCATACTCAACTGGCGAAGCTGACGGATCATTTTACTCTGATCAATTCGATGTCTCATCCCGGTTCGATCAGTAACCACTTTGATGCGATGCACAATCTGCTCAGTGGACAATCAGAAAAACGAGTGCAACAGGGGGTCTCTGACGAGAAACCTTATCTTGGTTCATTCGTCGCGAAGCACAAACCGAGTACTCGTAATTTTGTTTCCAACGCATGGCTCATCAAGTGTGTCGGGCCACCCGTCTTTTGTGCGCCGAATATCGGGCTGGGCGGCTATCTCGGTTCGGCCTACGCGCCGGTGTTTGTGGGGTCAGAAACGAATCATCCGGCAATGCCTGATTTCAAGCCACCGCAGATTTATGAAACGTACGATGAAAAACGTTTTGGCGATCGCAAGTGGCTACTGAGTCGTCTGGACTCCAGCCGACTGGACAGAGACAAGCAGGTGAAGGATTGGTCCGATCTCCGCGAAAAAACCTACGATGCGATGACAAGATCAGAAGGACGCCTGGCCTTCGATTTGACTCGTGAACCGATCGAAGTTCGTGAACGATACGGCATGCATCCGCTTGGTCAGAATCTATTGCTGGCTCGCCGCATGGTCGAGGCCGGAGTTCGCTTTGTGACGGTTAATGGCTGGACCGGTCAGGCTGAACACGACAAAGCCGGCCCACCGAGCAGCAGTTGGGATATGCACGGCGGCAACATGGGCATGGGCAATGCCTTTGGAAATGGTTCGTATGGCATGGGATTCTGTCTGCCGCGATTGGATCAGGCCTTATCAGCCCTGATTTCCGACCTCAAAGAGCGTGGTCTGTTGGACAACACGTTGTTGGTGGTGACAGGCGAATTCGGACGTACGCCATACGTGTTAAAGCAGGATCCACCGGGCCGGCAGCACTGGCCTCAGTGCTTTTCGTCAATCATCGCCGGAGCAGGCATCGCTGGCGGACAGGTTTACGGCAAGTCGAACAAGTACGGCGAACATCCAATAAGCAAGCCCGTAGATCGG
>CAIJTV010000906.1:0-4340 GCA_903823635.1 uncultured Planctomycetaceae bacterium | reverse complement strand
GTCCGATAACTCCTGACGCGCAAAAGAGTGCAGTTGAAAGTCCGTGGCCAATAACGCCTTCTGCGACACAAGTATCAGCATGAGCGCGAACACGACCGAGCACGTTTTCGAAAAGTAAGACATAAGACCGATCCGGAATGCAGCGTGGTGGGGAAAGACCTAGGGATGAGTTCCCAATGTGGGAAACCATCCGGCAGGCTGCGCGTATGCTGCCACATTGCAACATTTTTGGCCAGGCAGGAGTAATTGTGCCGGTTACAACGAAATTCACTGTTTCCAGAACGCCACATTCTCAGGATTCCGTGGCTTTTGCAGCCAGTCACGGGGACCCCGTCACTGGACATTCATGATTTCCGTGGAACCGATGTGTGGGTCTTGACCTATGGTGAACAGTGTTACGAAATTCAGGCCGCGTCTCCACGAAAGTCGGAACTCGGAAAATGCCCGTAGTGTTGAGTCAGCAAACTTCTCTCAGACCAGTGTCCATCGACGAATCTTTCGGCGGTGAGTCATTCGATGGGCCTCTGCGCGACGACAGAGCATCATCATCGAGACCAGAGCAGAATAACTCTCTGAAGCTGACATCGCAGCAGATTGTCCGTGCCGCTGCGATCATTGGCGTCGGCTTGCTTGTGACGGGAATTTTTTCAGCAGCGGTTAAGTTCAGTCTGCTCGATTCTCAAATGACGCTGATGTTTCTGCAACATCATTCGACAACGATTTTTGTTGCGTTCGGATTTGCGATCTTCGGTTGTGCCATCAATCGCCAGTTGGGCAAAGACGTTCCCAAGGGCGATCATCTTGGCCCCTACAAGCTCATCAAACTGATTGGTCAGGGCGGGATGGGCGAGGTCTATCTGGCAGAACATGAACTCCTGAAACGCCGCTGTGCTGTTAAGGTGATTCGAAGCGACAAAGCGTCCAACCGCAAAATGCTGGCACGCTTTGAGCGAGAAGTGAAGGCCACCGCTCAGTTGACTCACTGGAACACAGTGCAGGTCTATGATTATGGCCGGACCTCCAATGGAACATTCTACTATTCGATGGAATATCTGCAGGGACTCAATCTGAGACAGCTGGTCGCAGATCATGGTCCTCAGCCGCCCGCTCGAGTCATCTTTATTCTGCGACAACTCTGCGGCGCGCTGCATGAAGCGGCCACATTCGGGCTTGTGCATCGTGACATCAAGCCCAGCAACATCTTTCTGACGGAACGCGGTCAGATGTTTGATGTCGCCAAGTTGCTCGATTTTGGACTTGTTCGGCCTGCTTCCTTTGGGACCTGTCCGATTCGAAACGTCAGCAAGCAACTGCAGGGTTCTCCAAGGTTTATGTGTCCCGAGCAGGCGCAGGGACAGAAACCTGACTGTCGAGGTGACCTGTATTCTCTGGCTTGCGTTGCGTATTTCCTGCTGGCCGGCAGAACTCCGTTTGAAGATGAGAATCCTGTCTTCCTGGTTGTTGCTCACACAACGACCCCCGCGCCCACGTTTGAGGAGATCGGTGTCGAGGTTCCGGCTGACCTGGCCGACATTATCATGACATGCCTCAGGAAAAAGCCGGAAGAGCGTATTCAATCACCCCGTGAACTTCTGGAAGCCATTGATCGCTGCGAAAGCGCCTGGGACTGGTCGTGGAGCAAGGCCGAACACTGGTGGTTTGATCATCCCGAGGAAACTCATCATCAGCCCGGAGAGGCTGAAGGAGCAAGTACTAAGTCTGCTCCAACAGATGCTGCCGTGGGTACCGATCCGGATGTGACTTTTGTCTGTGGGGGCGAACAACGGGACGACAGTCAATCTTAGGAGCGTCTTGAAAACTCGCTGTTATCAGCCACCAGACTGTTCATGCCGACCTGATCACTCGCCGACCTTTTCCAGCTCAACAAGAATTCCGCCCAGCTTCAAAACCTCGTGGAATCGAGTGAACCAGTGAACCTTGCCCCAGCGCAGCCCAATTGACTCGGCGGCAACTTTCAGCTCCTCACGATTAAACGTTCGGCACTTCCAGGTATGGCTGGTCATCAGACCAGAAAAAGAATCTTCGGTCGCCAGCAGAAGAATTGTACCGCCCGGACGCAGAACGCGAGCAAACTCACGCAGCCCGTCCGTAGGGTCCGGAAGATATTCCAAGACGTACCCGCAAGTCACGCAGTCAAACGAGGCGTCTCGAAACGGGAGTGCTCGCATGTCGGCCGCGACAAAAACCGGTCGATCAGAATTCAGGCGTTCGCGAGCCCGTCGCAACATTTCCCAGGACAGGTCAAAACCGACAATCTCGGTATCCGGTCGACTGGTGGCCAGCAGATGGCGAATGATCTGCCCTGCCCCGGAGCCGACATCAAGGATTCGCGAAAAGCGGCGAGCATCAAAGCGACCAGAGCGAAACAGCTTCCCCATCAAAGGTTCGTGGAGGGAAATAATGCTGCTGAACTTCAGGGCGGCACCCCGTGGACCGTCGTACAGGCGTCGTACAGACTTCTGGTAGGTCCCGAACGGCTGTCGGCGAATTCCTCGGAATTCCCCAAGACGCCTTAATCGCTCACGGGCCTTCTTTTGAAGGCTAAGAACACGTTTTCTCACGACGTACGACATCCCTGAACGGACGGTTTGGCTTTTGACTCTGACGACGGCCCCAAAAGTGACCGTTTGATTATGGGACCAAAAGCGATCCAGAATTGCAATCCGTGATCACAGACTTGCTAAATTCTTTTGGTAGCCTCAGAACCGGGGCGCGGAAATAACGGGGGGCAATTCTCCAATCCTTAACATCTCAGCGGGTATCTGACACGGAAACTTGAGATTTGCGAGGAATCCCGCCATCATTCGCGGAGAAAACGTGTCCCCTCTTGCTTTTCGTCGGCCAGACGAATTCCTTTGGTACTCATTCTCTTCAGTCTGTCGGGTTTTTTGATGACTATTCCCCCAACCAAAGGATCGCGTCAGTGAGTAGCCGCGATCGTGCCAACGACGCAGTCCTTCGGGTGCTGTTCGTCTGTACGGGAAACACTTGTCGTAGTCCGATGGCTGAGACCATCTTTCGGCAACTCGTCGCTGAAAAACTGTCGTGTCGGGACTGGGAATTGCGGGAACGTCGAATTGACGTTTTCTCGGCCGGCATTGCGGCTGGAGAAAGTGACCCTGCAGCCAGGGAAGCGATCGTGGTGATGCAGGAATGCGGTCTTGATCTGTCGCAGCACCTGAGTCAGCAGGTCAACGAACACATGCTGGAGAATTCCACAGTGGTGTTGGCACTGACTGAACGACATCGCCGCGTTTTGTGTGAAGCGAGACCGGACTTGGCGGATCGAGTGAAACTGCTTTCGCATGGCGGCGAGGATATCTCGGATCCGATTGGTGGATCGTTGGAAGAATACCGTAGATGTGCTGCTCAGATCAGTGATAATCTTCGAATCTGGGTTGATGAACTGTTCAGGAAAGAGTCGTAATCGCTATGAAAATTGGCATCGCCAGTGACCATCGAGGCATTCATATGAAGACTCGACTGACTCAACTGCTCCAAAGTCTCGACTGTGAAGTCCGAGACTTCGGCCCGTATGAGTCTCAAAGCGTCGACTACCCTGACTATGCGGCACAGGTCTCTCGAGAAGTCTCGAATGGTCACATTGATCGCGGAATCCTGATTTGCGGGACCGGGATTGGAATGTGTATCACAGCAAACAAGTTTACCGGCGTCCGTGCGGCTCCGTGTCACGATAGTGTGACGGCCGAGTACAGCCGGTTGCACAATGATTCGAACGTGATTTGTCTTTCAGCCGATCAACTTAGCGATCAGTTGGCTGACCAGGTGATTCGCATCTGGCTGAAGACTCCTTTTGAAGAAGGTCGTCACGCGCGAAGACTACAGAAGATCGCCGAACTGGAACGCGAAATCGCCAGCCAGCTTTGCCACAAAGAACATCTTAATCCTCCGGAACAGGGCTGAATCGGCCTATTGATTTAGACACCGTTACGCTTGTAGTGCGGGCTTCAGCCAGCATTCGCTTCGAAATTTGAACCAATGCCGACTGAAGTCGGCACTGCAAACCACATCAGCGCCTTACATGTCCGGAGATGCGGCTTGCGCATCCTCCTGTCTCGATCGAAAGTCCCCCTGATGAATCCCGAACAACTGCGTTTCGCGAAAACTCATGAATGGGTTTCCGTCGACGGTGATGTGGCCACAGTGGGTATTTCTGACTTCGCTGTAAAACTGCTGACCGACATCGTGTTTTTGGCTCTGCCTGCAATTGGCAAGAAGTTTTCGCCAGGTCAGTCGATGGGGGAAATCGAAAGCGTCAAAGCCGTCAGCGACGTTTATGCGCCGGTTTCGGGCGAGAT
>CAIJTV010000905.1:0-3539 GCA_903823635.1 uncultured Planctomycetaceae bacterium | reverse complement strand
TCATCGGTCCGATGGCGGAACTGCTGTGTGCTCTTGAAGAAGATCGGGAACCGACCATATCAGGAAGACAAAATCTTCCCACGATGGCGCTCGTTGACGCCGCGTATCGCTCGGCCGAAGAGCATCGAGCCATCAATCCTCGCGAGATTATGGACGAAATTTGACCGTCACGTGTCTAGTCGGGTTTAGCTGAAGTTGTCTGAAAGCTGACGCCCTGCACAGTGGTCGAAAAACTGGGCTGGAATTGCACAGCGACACGTTATGATTTCGTTGCGGTAATTGATTGACTCAGGTTGGACGTCGACGTTTCCCAAATGCAAAGCGAGACCCGACATGATTGCAATCTCCGAATGGCTGCCACCGCTCGCCGCGAGCCGCACCTTTTTCATTCCAGGGCTGTGCAAAGTCTACGGCTGGCGCAAAGGTGTGGTCGGCGGAGGCGGAAAGCCGGCCGTTTGCCGACTTCAGGGACGCTGTCCCAGCTGGAGCAAAGAGTTCAACTTCGGCTTTATGGTTCTGATGCTCTGTATCGGGCTTCGGAATTTTGGATTGTTCTTCTCCGTACTATCGAAACACGGATGAAGTGAAACATTCGGATGTCTCTGCTGCGCTCAGCTGCCGAGCGGTCGATTCCACAGGATCAGATGGGCAATAACAGACATAAACCAACACACGACAAAGAAGACCGGCAGCCATGCCATGATGCGAATCCTGCGTGACATCGCAGTCGCCTTCGGTGGATTATCGGACGCAGTCTGCTCCGCAAGAGCTTCCCAACTGCTGACCCACCACAACACACTGACCACCAGGCCAATTGCAGAAACCGCAGCGCGATGAGGATTCGTGTCAGCCGTCCCCAACGCGGCAACGAGAAAACTGCTGGGGATCAGAAAGACTTCTGTCACCTTGAGAAGATCCGGATTCCACGAACTGCTCATAGGAGCCTCTAGAGAAAGTAGTCTGGTGTCAAATGATCAGGCGCGGATGATATCGCGGAGTCACTGGTTTGAGCGAAAAAAATCTCCGAAGAAACATCTCGACCAGATGCACTCAGTTCACAGGCTGAAAGCTTCAAAGCATTATCGGTGTCTTCCCAGTGCGTCCCGGAATCTCCTGCACATAACGTGGCACCGCGTAGCCGGGAAGGCGTGACGCCAGTTCACGCAGAAGTTCGACACCTCGCGACTTCGCCACTTCGAAGTGCGCTGTTCCGCTGACTTGATCCAGTTGATGTAAGTAGTATGGCATGACGCCGATGTTGACCAGTCGTCGGCTGAGAGATTCCAGAGCGTCGACCGAATCGTTGACTCCAGCCAGCAGAACCGACTGGTTGAGAACAGGGACGCCACTACGGACCAGCTTCCTCAGGGCCACTTCGCAGTCGTCCACGATTTCGTTGGAGTGGTTCGCATGCACGACAACAATCGCCTGCGATCGCAATCCCTTCATCAGCTTCAAAAGGTCACTTGTGATTCGCGACGGCAGTACGATAGGGAGTCGGGTATGGAAGCGAATCCGTTCGATGTGTGGGATAGCGTCAATCGCCGAGCATAGAGCCTGAAGCCGTTGATCGCTTAGCATCCACGGATCGCCGCCACTGAAGATAACTTCGGTGATGGATGTGTCGGACGCAATCTCTGCAATCGCGGGCTGCCAGTCATCAAGCCGACGCGGTTCGGCTTCATAAGGGTATTCTTTGCGAAAGCAATAGCGACAATGCACCGCACAGGCACTGGCCGCAATCAGGAGAACTCGGCCTTCGTACTTCTGAATCAGGCCGTCAGTGCGACGGGCGGCGAGATCACCGACGGCATCGGAAACGAATCCATCCACGATCGCAGCTTCGGCGGCTAGTGGCAGAACCTGGCGAAGAAGCGGGTCAGAAGCGTTCCCGGGCCGCATCCGCTTCAGGAAATTCTCCGGCACGAGAACCGGGAATCGTCTCAGATGGTCAGCGTTTTGATCTGAAATCCCCAGCCGAACCATCGCGGTTTCGAGCGACTCGTGCGGCAGAACCAGCCCGAGTCGCCGCAGCAGTTCGTCGGCCGAGCGGACAGCCCCGGCCAATTCTCGCTGCCATGATCCGTCCGCAGAAGCGTCAGATGAGGCATCAAAGGCGGAATCTGTGGTGATTGGGTGCGGAACGGGCAGCATTCAGGATTCACTCGGACACAGGGTTCTGGTAACGTACGCGGCCAATTTTCAGGGTTTCCTTTCGGGTCACGGTGTGACAGGAACCCCGGCTACTCGGCTGTTCTGCCAAGTAACGACCAGAAGATAACAGACTCAGAGAAACGACTCCAATGGGCACCATCAACGCGGGTGAATTCAAAAAGGGAATTAAGGTAATCATTGACGGCGAACCCTACGAAATGCTCGAAAGCTTCTTCGTAAAGCCTGGCAAGGGGCAAGCTCTGTACCGAACCAAGCTTCGTAATCTGATCAAGGGCAGCCAATACGAAAAGACCTACCGCAGCGGCGACGCTCTGGAAGCGGCGGACGTGCATCGTAACGACGGAGTTTATTCTTACCGTGATGGCGACAGCTACGTCTTCATGGATAATTCAAATTTTGAACAACACAGCCTGGCGGCGGAAGTCGTGAAAGACGACATGCGATGGCTGATGGAAGGCGCGACCGTTGGTCTGCTGTACTGGAACGGTCAGTTGATCAGCATGAGACCTCCACTACAGGTCATTCTGAAAGTGACTTATACAGAGCCTGCTGTTCGTGGCAACACTGCCACTAACGTTACCAAGCCGGCCACCGTTGAAACGGGTGCTGAAATTCAGGTGCCTTCGTTTATTAAGGAAGGTGACAACGTCAAGATCGATACCGAAAGCGGCCAGTATATGGAACGCATTCAGTAATTGAGCTGTCTACAAATCTCAGGCGAGCGGCAGGTCGTGAGCCCTCCGAACAGAGATCGCGCTCGGTGGGATGACGTCCTGCCGCTTGCCTGATGTCACAAGTCCTCAGAATCCATTGATTGTCAAATGTCAGAGAATCCTCAACATAACGGGCGACTTTATATCGAAACTGTTGGCTGCCAGATGAACATGCTGGACAGCGAGCTGGTTGTTGCCGCGTTGCGCAAAGATGGTTACGAACTGACGGACAATCCCAAAGAAGCCGACACGATTCTGTTCAACACCTGCAGCGTGCGTGAACACGCAGAGCATAAGATCTACAGTGCTCTGGGCCGTCTGAAGTTCAGTAAGCGAACTCGGCCTCAGAAGGTGATTGGCGTAATGGGCTGCATGGCCCAGAAGGATCAGGATCTGATCTTTCAGAAGGCTCCGCACGTCGACCTTGTCGTGGGAACCGGACAATTGGCTGAGATTCCTCGACTGATCCGGGAAACTCGTGATGCGGCCGAACGAACTCAGGTAAAGGCCGTCAGTCTGGGACGTCGTGAAGGCTCTCGTGAAGAAGTCTCCGACAGCTTCCAAAGCTATGATCCGCTTCGCGATCCTGAAATGCGACCAACACCGTTTCAGGCTTTCGTTCGCATCATGATCGGCTGCGATAAGTTCTGT
>CAIJTV010000904.1:0-4739 GCA_903823635.1 uncultured Planctomycetaceae bacterium | reverse complement strand
CTGCGGCAGACTGATCGAATTGTTGTTCTTCGTAACGGCGTGATTGAAGCCGTGGGAACGCATGATGAGTTGTTGCGAACCAGTGACTACTATCGTGAATTGAGTGATTTGCAGAGCAGTCACGAACTCGAACAAAAAGAGCTGGCTCAGAACGATGAAACCAGCGGCAGTCAGGCGATGACAATTCAGATGACCGGGGCAAATCGAGTTTCTGGAAGGCGAATGACGCGCGTCGTGTAGCCTTCCGGATTCAGTTCGATAATTCGATATCCGGGCGGATCAGCCACAAAGGTCGGAGTACTTCCCCGAGGACTGAACTGAATGCCGGTTGACGGCGTCGTCAGAATGTCGGTCTGATTCCAACGCGTTTGGAATTCATGATGAACGTGTCCGCAGCAGGCAAACCGGATTCGAGGTTCTTCTGTGAACCAGCTCTGCAGTAATTCTTTCCCGGTTAATCCGATGATGTCCATCCATTCGCTGCCGACATTGACCGGCGGGTGGTGTAGAAAAAGGCCGATCATGTCCGGCTTCAATGAACGGACCTGTTCTTTCGCCCATGCGATCTGCTCTGCGTCGATCAACCCTGGCACCGAAGATGGCACATGCGTATCAAGACCGAGGCACAGCCAGTTTCCCGCTTGAAACGTAAAGTTGATTTGCGTGTCGCCCTGCCCTGCTATTCGGTCGGAGAACACAGATCTCAGAACGGCTCGATCATCATGATTTCCCGGGACCTGAAACAGTCTGTCAAGCCACGGGCTGAGCACCTGCCGGACGGCGGAGTAGCTCTCCTGAAGTTCATCATGCGTATGATCCCCCGTGACGACCACGAAATCGAACTCTTCTCCACTTTGTTTGATATGTTCAACAACATCGCACAGCAGTTGAAAAGTGGGGATACCTCTCAGTCGAGCGTCAGGGTCTCGAAAGACATGAAGATCGGTCAGTTGCAGAATACGAGTCGAAAGCATGCGGGTCTTCTCTGAGTAAAACGGTGATTGGACTGATTACATGAAAGAAGCCATCTCAATGCAAGCGACTGAATCCATTACCAGACATGCGTAAACTTGCCTCCGCTGCGTCACTCAAGGCGACGACAAGACAACTGGCGCATCCCGCTGTTCCTGACATTCAACGTGCATCGGCGTATCAGGCCGGAGTGGTGAAGACCGATGAACTCAGGCACGATGACACCGTGATTGTCGGGTGTCGGTCTCGGTTAGTCTCGCCGACATCAGGTGAAGCGAAGAGTTTGAGCAGCACCTTCCTACCGCGAGGAAACGTCAATTCTGGTCAGGAATCCACAATGGAAATCATCGGATCAACTTCCGGCATTGCGATACTCTGACGGAGTCACACCGGTCGCAGAACGAAAGGCGCGAGTAAAAGCGCTGTGGTCGCAGAAGCCACAGGAGTGGGCGATGTTCGAAATGGTATCTGAGGAATCTCGAAGAAGTCTTGATGCGGCTGCAATACGCGTCTTTGTGATCAATTGGCTGGGAGTCAGTCCAAAGAGGCGTTTCGTCAAACGAGACAATCGTTGCGCTGACAAGTCCGCGCGCTTGGCCAGCAAAGAAGGCGTGACATCGCTCGAAAGAGACTTCTCGAAATCACGCAGCGCTTGAACCAGGCTCGAGGGGATATCCTGTAGTTCTAAAGACTGTCGTATGTCACGAGAAAAACCGATCAGTCCGACGACTCGATTCTCTGCGTCGCGAATTGGCAGTTTCGTTGTTAGGCACCAGACCGGATCATGGGGTCGGTGCCATTGCATTTCCAAATGATCAACGAGTGGTCTTCCCGTCTTGAGAACCTTCGAATCCTGCTCAGTCGGAATCTGCCCGAAATCCCCGGGGCAAATTTCAGACGGTCGCTTGCCGACAACATCCGACTTCGACTTCAATCCATGGCGAGCGACAAGGGAATTGTTGACGAAGACATAGCATCCGTCACGATCCTTGACGAAAAACGCAACCTCGGGCGAGAGATCAAACAACTCGGCCAGTAAGCCTGTGTCAATCGACTGCAGTCTGGTTGCGGAGCTCTCGATCTTTGATAGTGAAGGATGTTTCAAAGCGGAAGACGGTCCTGATGAATTCGTATTCCTATGCAGGTTTACAGCGGTCTGCAAAGCCGCGTGTGTGCTGCTCACACAAATCGCCTCTGGGAGAGCGAAGTCTACCAGAATGGACGCTCTCCTTGAATCGGTTGTCAGTAGGGATGCACGGCGCCGCACTATTTCAAAATACGGCTGGCCGTATTGCTCGACAAGCTACGCACCAGCATACCCCAAAAATGTAGTAAAATGGTGTGCCCGCGCTCCGCTTGTCACATCCCACTAAACACGCAGATTCAACACACTCAGATTCTACAAAGGCGTTGCCGTGATTAGGCAAGCCCCCCTTGTCGACTCCAGTCCAACACGCCCGTTTCCCGAGAGCCTAAGAGCTTTCTTCTCTGTTCTCCTTGGTCAAAAACAGCCGGGCGTCAATGACTCTGTGCGCAGATTTACGGTTCTCTGCGCATCCAGATCAAGAAGATCCTGCAGAACTCGGCTAGACTCGGCAGACAACTCCGCATGTCGGGACTGGTTCCTCGACAGAACGCGAATCGTTGGCGAAAGTGCTCGCAAAGGTGCTTGTTCCGTTTTTCCTTTCCACTTTTCGTTTGAGGCGAGCCCAGATGAAGATTGCTCGGATCTTTGCACACGGAGTCGATTTGCCGCTTGTCGAGGGAAGCTATAAGTGGTCTGGCGGAAAGTCGGTATCAGTATTCGACAGCACAATTGTCGGTGTTGAAACGGAGTGCGGACTCATTGGATATGGTGAAGTTTGCCCGTTGGGTCCGTTCTATCTGCCAGCTTATGCAGAGGGTGTCAGGGCTGGACTCAAAGAGCTGGGGCCGCATCTGATAGGCTTCGATCCGAGAGAACTTCTCAAACTGAATCATCGTATGGATGCGGCGCTCAAGGGGCATCCCTATGTGAAGTCGGGGATTGATGTTGCGTGCTGGGATTTGCTCGGCAAGACCACTCAACTGCCAGTCTGTGCGCTGATGGGCGGCCGCTTTGGTGAAAAGGTCCGTCTTTATCGAGCGATCTCGCAGTTGCCTCCGGATGAGATGGCGATCAACGTCGCAAGCTACCGTGCCCAGGGCTACACACGTTTTCAGCTCAAGGTCGGCGGTGATCCTGATCAGGACATACAACGGATTCGGCAGGCTCGGGAAATCCTTCAGCCATCGGATCGGCTGGTCGCTGACGCAAACACGGGTTGGACTCAGCACGAAGCCATCCGTGTCGTACGCGCCGTCAGTGATCTCGATGTGTACATCGAGCAGCCTTGTCTGACGTATGAAGAATGTCTCGCGGTGCGACGCAATACAAACCATCCGTACATCCTTGATGAAAACATCGATGGACTCGACATGCTGCTCCGAGCCAAGGCGGATCTGGCCATGGACGTCGTAAATCTGAAGATCAGCAAGCTTGGCGGCCTCACGAAAACGAAACAGGTCCGAGATCTCTGTATCAGTATGGGGATCGCAATGACACTTGAGGACAGTTGGGGAGGCGATGTGACGACAGCCGCGATCGCTCACCTTGCGCACAGCACACCGGAAGAGTTTCGTTTCTCAAGTACCGACTTCAACAGTTATGTCACTGTAAGCAACGCGACAGGTGCTCCGCAGCGTGATCAGGGTTTCATGCAGGCGTCTGAAGCCCCGGGCCTCGGAATCGAACCACGATTTGACGTGCTTGGAAAGCGGCTGGTGGATGTCTTCTGAACCATCTCTTGCACAAACGTTTTGCACAATCCCGGAAATGTGGCGAACATCAGCTTTCACCCACCAATCATGCGGTTAGCTTCCAGCCTGATGATTTCGTATGACTCCCTGACTGGCACCAATTTATGAACCGTCTCAACACCTTCTTTGGATCTGGCACGGGAACCGCCCTTTGCACAATCGTGTTCCCTTGTCTTCTCCTCCTCATTTCATCCGAGCTGCCTGCTCAGGCGATCCAGGAATCAAACTGGCAGGTCTCAGCGGAATCGCGATTGAAAGCGATCTATGACCGTGGTGAGTTTCGCGCGAAGGCTTACCGACCTGTTTGGTTGAACGACAACTCGGGATTCGTTGTGGAGGAAGTTGATCCGGCAACGGGGAAGCCCACTCAATCGTTACATGATGCAGAAACTGGCGAGCGGCGTGTCTGGCAATCGGATGAAAAGCTCCTTGCGCCGGGAGATGCCGGTCATTTGTCGCACGGCTCGCTGCGCCTCGAAGCCCGTCGCGATCAGCTCGTTGCAGTGGACCAGAATAATCAGCAGGAAACAGTGCTTATCTCAGCCCCGGCGGGCCGGGATGTTCAGTATCGCGATCCTGTCTGGAGTCCTGACGGAGCCCGAGTTGTTTTTATTGAAGCAGACTATACCGATGTGAGACAGCGATCGGTGTTGGCACCCGGTGACCCGTCTTATCCGGAAGTTCAGCAGCATCGCTTCGCCCGTGTTGGCGGGACTATCGAGAAACTGCGAATTGGTGTGGTCGATGCGGACGGACAAAACATGAAGTGGCTGCCAGTGGAATGCCCTGAAGAAGGCCTCTATCTGGGACAGGTTGAATGGGCCGGCAATTCGGATGAAGTGCTCGTCGAGAAATTCAGTCGTTTCCGTGATCACCGTGATTTCCTGCTCGTCACGGTAAGCGGCACGGTCAATACGATCTACTCAGAG
>CAIJTV010000903.1:0-2648 GCA_903823635.1 uncultured Planctomycetaceae bacterium | reverse complement strand
CCTGACCACTCCTCCGCGCGATCGTGTGCCGATTGAAACGCGAGTGGGTCGGTTCGACGAAAATCTGGTTCGCAGCGCGATGATGCGAGAACTCAATCGAGGCGGGCAGATCTATTTTGTCCACAACCGCGTTCACGATATCGAAGAGATCGCTGAGCGTTTGAAGCGAATTGCTCCCGAAGCCAGTCTTGTGATCGCTCATGGTCAGATGGATGAGGACGAACTGGAGTCAGCGATGATGGCGTTCGTCACAGGAAAAGCCGACATCCTGCTGGCGACAACGATTATCGAAAGCGGCCTCGATATCTCCAACGCGAATACGATGTTTATTCATCAAGCCGAAAACTACGGGCTCGCGGATCTGCATCAGCTGCGTGGGCGAGTCGGTCGAGATCGCCACAGAGCGTATTGTTATCTGCTTCTCGAAGAAGGTAAGGCCGTTACGACCAAGGCGACTCGGCGACTCAAGGCGATCGAAGAGTACAGCGAATTGGGAGCAGGATTCCGAATCGCCATGCGCGACCTGGAAATTCGAGGAGCCGGGAATATTCTCGGCACCGAACAGAGCGGCAATATTGCGGCCGTTGGTTACGAACTGTATTGCCAACTGCTGGAGAACGCCGTTCGATCGCTGAAGAAGCAACCGCTGCGTTATCAGCGTCATTGCAAAATCGAATTGCCGGTCAGCAATTTTATCCCCGACAAATATGTCGCGGAGCAGAAGCTCAAGATTGAAGTTTACCGCAGGCTCTCGCAGGCCAACACTCTTGATCAGCTCAGCGAACTTGAAACAGAACTCCGCGATCGGTTCGGGCCAATTCCGACGGCCGCTCGCCGCATGATTCAACTGCGCGAACTCAATCTACGAGCCCTTGCGTGGCGAGTAGAAAACGTCCACCTCGAAAATGGCTACGCGGTCTTTCGGTATCGCGATGCCAAACGCATTCGCATGCTGTCGCACCTGCACAAAGGACATCTGCGAGTCGTCGATGCTCACGACGCCTACTGGCCATTGGAAGCTGACGAAACCGACGGTGCAGCTGTGTTAGACGAGTTGTTGGAAACTTTCTCCGCAGCCCAGCCTCCCGCACCTGAATAGCTCGACGACAGCAGGAAATTTGAGGATCTGTTTTTGATCAGATGAGACGCCTGATAGACTCAGGTCCCGCGATAATGCATTTCCCTCCCCGATCAGGCGAATCAGCGATGAACCAAAGCTCTCCCGCCTTCCTTCCGTCGACGACGCTTTCTCCGTCTTCTCGTTCACCTATTACGCGAGCCGCGTTTGTGCAGCAACTCGCTGGCGGCATTGGAGGGATTGCGTTGGCACAGATGCTGGCTGCGGATACTGTCGCGGCTGCGCAAGCTGAGAATCTGAACGGAGGATTGCATCATCCGGCGAAAGTGAAACGTATCATTCAGCTGTTCCTGAATGGTGGTGCCAGTCAGATGGATACGTTTGACTATAAGCCGGAACTGGAACGGCTCAACGGTCAGATGCTGGGGCCAAAGGAAAAACCCGAAGGCTTTACTGCTCCGGCCGGGGCAGTGATGAAGAGTCCGTTTACATTCCAGCAGTATGGTCAATCCGGTCGCTGGGTCAGCAGTGTGTTTCCGGAACAGGCCAAAATGGTCGATGACATCGCGTTCCTGATGGCCATGACAACGAAGACCAATGTCCATGGGCCCGGCAGTTACATGATGAATACCGGTTTTCTGCTGCCCGGTTTTCCCTGCATGGGCGCATGGATCTCGTATGCGCTGGGAGATCTCTCCGACAACTTCCCTTCGTTTGTCGTGCTGCCGGATCAGCGAGGACTGCCGTATAACTCCAAGGGAAACTTTAGTGCCGGATTTTTGCCGGCACGCTTTCAGGGAACATTGATCAACGCCGGGGGAACTCAGCCCGTTCCTGATTTATTCGCATCCTCAAAATATAGCTTTGCACAGGGCGAGTCTGATCGTAAGGCTCTGGAAGTTCTGCAAACACTGAATCGCCGTCATGCGGAACTACGGCCTGAAGACAGTCGCCTTGAAGCACGAATTGCCGCTTCGGAAGTCGCTGCAAAGATGCAATTGAGCGCTCCTGAAGTCTTCGATCTTTCGCAGGAGAGCGAAGCTATTCATCAGTCGTACGGAATCGCTGATTCCGCGACTCAGGATTTCGGAAAACGCTGCTTGCTGGCTCGCCGCATGCTGGAGCGAGGCAGTCGATTTGTGCAGGTTTGGAGCGGTCTCTCAGGAGCCGTCAACAACTGGGACAATCATGGCAGTATTCCCAACGAACTACCGCCGATGGCGACCAGCATTGATCGCCCGATCGCAGCCCTGCTGACGGATCTCAAACAGCGAGGCATGATGGAAGACACGCTGGTTGTGTGCTCGACTGAATTTGGCCGAACTCCGTTTGCTCAGGGAGGCAATGGTCGCGATCACAACGGAGGAACCTTTGTGACGTGGCTGGCCGGCGCCGGAATCAAGGCCGGAGTTTCGCATGGGCGAAGTGATGATCTCGGATACAAAGCCGTGGAAGGTGTCACTTACTGCTACGACCTGCACGCCACGATTCTGCATTTATTGGGCATCGATCATACACGTCTGACATTCCGTCACAGTGGCGTTGATCGTCGGCTGACGGATGTGCATGG
>CAIJTV010000902.1:0-1800 GCA_903823635.1 uncultured Planctomycetaceae bacterium | reverse complement strand
GGCAAGCCGCAGGCGTCAGTTCTGTTTTTGCCATCGCCTGCGGCTTGCCGTTAAACGATTCTTGTACTCGACCTTCCCCTTACATTCTGTCACCAATTGTCCCTGTTCAACCAGTCGCCTCTCATGCCAGTTCCCGGAACCGAAATCCTTCGCCGAATCGCCGACTTCGCTGCCTCGATCAACGGCGACGAGAAAGAAGCCCGCGCTCGCGCAATGGATGTGTCGAATGAGATTGAGAAACTGCTTGCCGATCAGTCCGATGCTTTTCGAGAACTCGCGCAGCACTATCTCCCGCGACTTGACGACGATGTCGAAAGCGATGGCTGGACGGAAATGCGTGCCGTTCTGCGAGATATCATGCTGCGACGTGATGACTCACGGCGACAGTTGCAAACTCGCCTGCAGACCGCATCGACTCAACAGTCTTCAGCAGAGATGCTTTGGAAGCAGCTTTCCGAGCAGTTCTCCGCAGTGACTCAGAAGGCGGATGAACTCACCACGCAGCTTACCGAGAAACTGACAACTGACCCCGATTTGCAGCGACTTTCCCGGGAAGCGGCGGAAGGTCAGGCACGGCTGGAACAGGCCACCGCGAACTTGAGCGATGTTGAGACCGAGGCGAAGAACAAGCTGCCTCCGTATGAAAATAGTCGACTATTTCAATATCTCTGGGATTCCGAGTTCGACACGGACCGCTATCAACGTCGCGGGATGTCTCGCCGGATTGATCGCTGGTTGTCGCGACTAATCGATTATCCCGCCGTGGCCGCCAGCTATCGATTTCTGACGTCAGCGCCGAGGATGATGAAGCAGGTTATTACCGAACAGCAGAAGACCGTGAAGGCTCGAGTTGAAGATGTTCAGGCTCGTCAAACCGCCGCTGCGGATGCGTTGGGTCTTCCGGCAGTTCAGGCCAGCGTCTCACGCCTGAACCCCGAAGTTGATCGCGCGTTTGCTGCGATGGATTCGGCGCAGAAGCTCTGCACCAGTTTGCAACATGAACAGGCCCAGCTCGATTCCCCCGACTCGATCTTTTATCGCGACGCGTTAAAGGCGTTTCAGGCTTTGCTGCAGAAGACAGAACGCTCCATCGTCGCCACGCGAGCCGCCAACACGCCCGAGCTGCAGGATGATCAGGTGGTTGCTCGCCTGCGACATATTGATGAAGTCGTCAGCCAGAAGAAGTCACAGCTCGACCAGCATTATGCGGCGGCCGAAGCTGCTGAGAAACGCACGCAGCGAGTCCATGATTTGCTGTCTCGATGCCGTCGTGCTCAGTTCGGCGATCCGCAGCGGATCTTTGAGGACTCCTATGACCTCAATACACGACTGCAGGATCTTGCGAATGGGGTTGTATCAGGCGAGACGATGTATCAGGAGATGTATCGCATCCAGAAGATCGATTCTCCGATCGCCGATCAGGCCTCTGCGGCGATCAACGGGCCGATGGGACAAATCCTCATCAACACCATGACCCAAGCCGCCGGCGCCGCTCTTGGAGTCTACGCCGCCCGAGCCGGCCAACAACACCGATTGCCGCGAAATTGGCAGCAATAATCCAGCCGCACATCAAGCAACGGCTGGCAATAAAAAAAGCGGCTGAAGGGAATCGAACCCTCATCCTAAGCTTGGGAAGCTGATGTGTTGCCACTACACCACAGCCGCGTAAAACAAAGATTGGAATTCCCCAAAGAAAGTAGGCGCTTGAAAAGTGTGGTAGAGTAGAGACCACAAGGAGCGCAAGCGATGACGAAGAAGCCGGTTGGTAACGCTGGTAAGGTTTATAAGAAATATACGGAG
>CAIJTV010000901.1:0-7961 GCA_903823635.1 uncultured Planctomycetaceae bacterium | reverse complement strand
GAACCCCGCGTAGACTTCCCTGAAACGCGCATAGGCCTTTTTTTCGTGTGCCGAGCATGAATCCCAGGTCTGAATTCCTGGGGCGAGTGGTGTCAGTACAGCATCCTGTGGAATGATGCCCATCTTCTTCTGGCGAGCAAACGTTTCCTCGCGAATCTTGTCCCAGCCCTGATCAAACTTGCCTTTGTATTTCTCGACCCATTCCTTCTTCGGATGATGCGGAGCGTGAGTGGCTCCCGGCGCGTAGTAACAGAAGAACGGCTTTTCCGGAGCAACAGCCTTCTGCATGCTGATCCATTTGATCGCCTGATCGGCAATGTCGTAGTCAAAGTTGTAATCGGGATCGCCAAGATAAGGATCAATCGGCTTGGTTCCTTCTGTCACCGCCGGTCGCCATTGACTCGTGTCACCCCCGAGGAATCCGTAGAAGTGGTCGAAGCCAAGACCGGTTGGCCACAGATCAAACGGGCCAGCCTGACTGGTTTGCCAGTCGGGAACATTGTGATTCTTCCCGAACCACGCCGTGCCGTAGCCATTCTGCTTCAGCACTTCAGCAACGGTCGCTGTATCCTTCTGCATCACGGAGTCGTATCCTGGAAAACCGGTTGCGGCTTCAGTGATCACTCCTGTATGCACCGAGTGATGATTCCGCCCGGTGATCAGGGCTGCTCGAGTTGGACTGCAGAGCGCTGTGGTGTGGAAGTGGTTGAACTTCAGGCCGTTGTCAGCCAGCATCTGGAAGGTAGGCGTATTGCAGGGACCGCCAAAGGTACTCGTCGCGCCGAAGCCCACATCATCAAGCAGAACCAGCAGAACATTCGGAGCTCCCGCCGGTGCCTTGATCGGTTGAGGAAAGTCCGGCTTTGACTCCTTCGCTCGAAGGTTCACCGTGCCCTTGAATGGCTGCGGAGGACGTGGCAGCACATCCTGAGCAAAACCGATAGAACTTAGGCTAAAGGTGAACATCAAACAGAGAACAACTGGGAAGTAACGCGGTTTCAAGGTTGAACTCCAGAAAGTGTGCTAATACGGCAAATCTTCTAAACAGCCGTTAAGTTGTGATTAAGGGGTTAGCTCAAAGGAGACCTTCTCGATCGTCCCGGTAAATGGAAACGTTCCTCGATCTTTGTATGCGGGATCAATCGGGGTGATCGAGTCGCGGCCGACCTCAAAGGGTTCCAGCCCATGACGAAAGCTTGAACGTTTCACTTTGCCTTCCCCGGCAGCCTTTCCGTTCACAAACATCGTTAACGTACCACTGCCAACAGGCGTTCCGTCCGGCACGAACTCGGTTCGAAGATTCACTTTGCCTTCCGGTAATTCTTCTGTGCCCTGGATTGTGACATCAGCGATGTCGAAAAACGTGTAACGGAATGTCGGTTTGCTGTCCTTCACATAAAGCGACCAGCCACAAGAAAACGCACCCACACAGGTTACAACACCTTCGGCTCCGCCTTTCGGAATCTCCAAATCCGCCGACACGACATGAGCACGCGGATAGAGCTTGGGACCGATTGGTTCTGGCAACCAGACATTGCTTCCAAAATAGTTCCAGCTGGTAGTGGGTTTACCCGAGACGCGAAGCGAAGGATCCATTCGCTCAGAGAATCGAGGATCCAGCGGAAGCACGTCGTAGAGTTTTGCCTGCTCGGTAAACGCCTGCTGCAGTTCCTTCAGCTTATCCGGAAACTGCTTCGCCAGATCATTCGCCTGACTGAAATCTTCATCGACGTTGTAAAGTTCCCACGGCGCGGTCATGAAGCCATCACCTCGCCCGGCTGTCTCCCAGGGCAACCCATACTTGCTGCATGCGACCCAGCCGTCATGATAGATCGCTCGGTTAGTCGCCATCTCGAAATACTGAGTCTTGCGGCGATCTTCGACTTTGCCACCATCAAAGGAGTACATCATGGAGACGCCTTCAATTGGCTTTTGAGCAATCCCGTTGACCGATGTCGGCTCCGGAATTCCTGCGGCTTCCAGAATAGTTGGTACGACGTCGATGACATGATGGAACTGCTCACGCAACTCGCCTTTGGCTTTAATACCATTCGGCCAATGAACCACCATTGGGTTTCGAGTTCCACCAAAATGCGAAGCGACCTGCTTCGTCCACTGAAACGGTGCGTTCATCGCCCAGGCCCAGCCGACAGGAACATGGGGCTCACTGGAAGGTCCGCCGATCTCATCAATGCGTTCAATGGAACTCTGCAGCCCCAGCTGAACACCCATCAAGCTGGCGATTTCACTGAACGTACCTTCCAGCCCACCCTCAGCGCTCGCACCGTTGTCGCCGACGATGTACATGACGAGAGTGTTGTCGAGTTCGCCTGACGATCGCAGGCTGTCGAGCAATCGACCCACTTCATAATCGGTATAGGCCATGTACGCTGCGTAATTCTCCATCAGTCGACAATACACCTTGCGTGCATCTGCCGGCTGACTGTCCCACGAAGGAACGCTCTCGGGACGAGGCGTCAGTTTGGTCAACTTGGGAACGATGCCGATTTCCAGCTGCTTCGCATGGGTCAGTTCGCGTTGCTTATCCCAGCCGTGATCAAACATCCCGACAAACTTGTCTCGCCATTCCTTCGGAGCATGATGTGGCGCATGAATGCCAGAGGTGCTGAAATAATTGAACCAGGGTTTGTCCGGGTTAGCCGCACGGATATTTCGAGTCCACGCGATGGCTTCATCCGTCATGTCAGCCGTGAAATGATAACCCGCCTCCGGGGACTTCGGCTGAGGAACCCAGGTTGTATTGCGGTAGATTGTCGGATAGTACTGATGCGTTTCGCCCTGATTGAAGCCATAGAAATAGTCGAATCCCAGGCCAGTGGGCCATCGATCGAATGGTCCAGCCGGACTAATGTCAGGCTCTGGCGTATTGTGCCATTTGCCGAACATCGCGGTTGCGTAACCATTGTCACGCAGAGTCTCTGACACCAGCGCCGTACTTTTCGGGATGATTCCCGTGTACCCGGGATAGCCGGTTCCCATCTCAATGATGACTCCGGTCGCGACGGAATGATGATTGCGTCCCGCCAATAGTGCTCCGCGAGTCGGACTGCAAAGCGCGGTCGTATGGAAACGGTTGTACTTCAGTCCATTGTCGGCCAGTTGATCAAGATGTGGCGTGGCTACGGGGCCACCAAAGGTCGAACACATTCCGAAGCCGACGTCGTCCAGAAGAATCAACAGGACATTCGGACTCGCCTCGGGAGCTCTCAGAGGCTGCGGGAAGCTCGGGATAGAATCACGGAACGTCTCCCCGATCTTTCCTTTAAACGCAGGATCTGCAACCGGCAGGTTCACGCGATTCGACTGCTCAACCGACTGCCCAAAGGCGGGAGCGGTAACGAAAAGTACAATCGTTGCCAAACAGAATAAACGCATAGACAACGCAACCCTTCAAAGAAAATGCGGCCATGAGGTCTAAAAATTCACCAGTGAAGTGCCAGAGTAATGATGCCCGGGAGCATGTTCCAGTCACACCGTTAATTCCATAAATATTCTGCTCGAGTCAGTGGGGAATCCGCCATTGAGTGAACTCCATCGCTTCGAGCCTCAAACTCGCCACGGTTCAATCCGCAGACTCGATCAGATTTCTGAGTTGCAGAAGCAGGACATTCACCTCTACCGGGCAGGCTCGCATAATCATCCACATGCGATATGTTGCGGTTCGACTCTTTTCGAGGTTTTCCGGATGAGGCAGGCCGTCTGACGGAAGCCAGCGTGCGGTGTGTAGACAGAATGACAACCTGTTTTGCATTCTCCTGACGCCGTTCCTGCGTCGCCTGCCTCAATCGATAATTGGTCATTTCCCAAGTCTATTTGAAGGACAAATCGAAGGCTGGCGGTTATCGCGACTGCAGAACGGCGGGCGATTGCAATGGCACATACGAATCCTCCATGGAGCAAACTATCTCCTCAACATCTCGCTTCACAAAATTGCATCGAGCCCAAGGAGACGATGCGATGCGTATTTGTGCCTATCCGCATCCTGCTCCGGTCACATTGGAAGAGGCGGCATTCGATCCCGTTCGTCACTGCGCCGATCCGACACACTCGCACGACCTCGTGCCGATATGACCAGTGTGGGTTAGAGCAATCGCATGAGTCATCTGTTCTGGGTCTGTAGCGAACAATCAGGCTCTTGTTTTGGAGGGGCTCGTGGGCTGTCTCGGTTGAAATTGTGCAGACGAATCGAGAATCTCATTGCCGACACAAGTCTTTCCACACTGTTTCTATGTCTGCGAAACCCATGAAATCTGACGAACACCCGTTTGGCGCCTTGGCGCCCAGAGACGCTCACAAGCGAGGACTCCACCGAACGATGACTCTGGGCGGAGAATACGCAACCCGCAATTACACGGTGAAACATCTCAGAGATTTGAAGGGCAAAACTATTCTCACCGAGACCATGCCCTTCACAACCAGGGAGGCCGTGGCAGCCGAAGAGGCGGGCATCGATACGCTGAAGGTCAAGTTTGATCCCGCGAATCCGGCTGAAGCAATCGCGATGCGAAAAGCAGCACCCCATACGTTTATGACGTTCTGCATCGGGCTGACAAAGATTGCGACTGCGGACGAAGCGGTCCGAGCTGGCTACATCGCGATGGAGGCTGGCGCCGATGGAATCATGTGCCAATGGGGACCGAAACTGATTAGGGCTGTTTCTGATGCTGGCATTCCCGTGGAAGCGCACGCCGGACTGGTGCCTCGCCTGAGTACGTGGACGGGAGGACTCAGGGCGGTCGGCAAAACGATTGAAGAAGCGATGTGGATCTTCGAACAGATTAAGTCATTCGAAGAAGCAGGAGCCTGGGCCGTTGAAGTTGAAGTCGTGCCAGCTCAGTTGCTCGCGGAAATCTCCAAACGGACTCGCCTCGTCACCTCGTCGATTGGCGCCGGCAGCGGCGGCGACATTCAGTTCATGTTCGCCGAAGACATCCTTGGCTGTCATGCTCCGCCCTATCCTCGACACACAAAACAGTATCGAGACCTCTACAAGATGGAGCAGGCGATTCAGGTCGAGCGAGTCAACGGATTTCGGGACTATATCGACGATGTCAAGAGCGGCACGTTCCCAGGCCCGCAACACATCGTCAACGCCCCGGAAGGACTGATCAATCAGTTTCTTTCCGCAGTCGATGGTAGCGGGGTCGAGTCACTTCAGAACGACGTGAATCGCCGGAACGGTGAAAGCTGAGTGGCGCCGGTAGAGAAGATCAAATCCTTTCAATAGTCGTCCATCGGGACAGTTCGGGTCAGGCAAAAATCAGAGTGAAAGGACGTGAGCCTGCGACCGCCGCGCCCCGGACGGACGAAGCGGTCGAAGCAACCGGGCTCCCGAATGAGTTTGCTCATTCGACGTTTAGACTTTGCCGCACAGGTTTTCTCAATAGCCAGGCGAAAACGCTGTTCGGGTACGATCAGGCAGAGGCAACGCCTGGCGTCCTGCTGTGCGCGTTCTGCGGGAAGTCAAACGTCAACACGAGCGGTTCAGTTCCCGTGTTCTCGATCTCCACACCGCCGTTCGCCAGCGCTGCTTGTGTGATGAATCCGATCTCGGGATAGATCTCGCCGAGAACCATATTCTGGTGATAACGCACGGCGAGCTTTCCAACGCGACCGCTGCCGCCGTTCGTGTGGAACATCGTGGGGCACTCGGGACGGAAAGTTGTCTTTGCACCGGGCTCCACGATGAGCCGGAGAATCGAGCACTTCTGGTCGCCGAGGAAATTCCCGTACACGATCCACTTTGCGTCGACGCCGTTGCCCTTGAATTCTTCGGCCAGGATCGCCGGACGGGAATTCTTCAGGACGAAATCCGGATCCTGGTTCGCTGCGAAGTCGAACTTCTCAACCAGGTATTCCCAGTCTTCATGTCGAGCCTTCGGATAGTCCTCTTCCCGGCAAGCGTAAAACGCATCCTTCGCACCGATACGTCCGTCAAGCGTAAGATCTTCGGCGAGGAAGTGCTCGTCCATGGTGACGTGCAGTTCGTGGGTGCAAAGGTTTGTTGGTGAATGCAGTACGCCATTGGGCATCACGAAGCCGTTATCAATATGCATCATCGTGTGCGGCGACAAATGCCGAACCCCATTGTACTCGCCTTTTCCAAACCGCTTCATGCAGGCGAGGAACTGATCCCTGGTCACGAACGGGTACAGACCCATTGCCGTGGTGTGATAATGCGATGGACTGACTCCGGGATTGTCAAAAGAATTGATGTCATAGACTTCCCACTTCGACCAGTGAAGGTGATGCGGAATTGGATTCAGATTGTCGAATTTCTTCGAAACAATCGGCCAGGTAACGTTGCCAAAGAGCTGTTTCGAAAGGGCTGTCACCTTGTCGCCGATGACTGCCTTTGGATTGGCGGAGATCAAATCCTGGAGCGAGATCACCTGTCCGTCCGCAGTGAGAACATGCGCTTCCCCTTCGCGAAACGGGGCCTTGTTCGTTCTGGTGTCGATCACGCCCGTCACGATGGGAACGGTGCAACACATCCAAAGTTCATCGAGACCGGTCCCGCCCATGTAGTCCGGATAGTATGATTTCGCATCAAGGCGAAGGCGCTTGCCTGGGGTACAAAATGTTCGGCCGGCGTAGCGGTGGAGAAGTTGGAAGACTCCGCCGTTCTTGTCGAGACAGTTATCAAGAACCGTAGCGATGCCGTCGCTGGCCCCATCGATCAAATTTTGTTGGGGGTACTCGTGCAGTTTATCTGCGAGAATCGAGTTCGTACCAGCCATGAGCATTGCTCCTCTTTGAGTCTAAAAGAAACGTGTCGGGTCCAAAACATTCAGGAAGGACGAAAGATAGTGTTTTGGCTGAAAAATTCACGAGACGGGCGAATGGATTTAAACCGGATAACTTAGTTCAGGAATCGAGAGTTAAAAAACGGGTGTGAGAGAAGCGATTTCGATTGCGTTTTGAACCTGCGTTGCGGATAGCGACGAACACGCAAGTCGTTGACTGCCAAACGAAAACAGCTCGCCCCAATTCATTTGGGCGAGCGGTACGGGATTCAAGTCGGGATGACAGAATTTGAGCTGTGAAGTCGCCGCTACGTGGGCATGGCGCCAGTACCCTCCGATCACATCGGCCAAAGCGATGTTCGACTCAGCTGGTCCCTGCTCCGGTGGTCACGACAGAAGGAGTGAACCGGACCTCGCTTCAACGCTCTGGTCCGACACAACGGTGTCGGAAGAGTTTGTTGACAATTCCGAATGGCGAAACCAACCCGGGCTTTGTTTTGGCTCCAGTAGCCTGCCGACCTGGAGCTGGTTGATACCGGGAGATGCTGAATTCACCGCAGCTTCATGATGCGTCGCTTTGGGCACACGGCTGTTCTAACTGCGCGACGAGGTCTCCCGCTTGACTTGTCCTTTTGGTGCGGCTTTGTGAGGCGAAAGAACGGTTGATGACGTTGAGCGATCCCGCGACGACACTCAGGAAACGACGTCCTTCACCACATGACCAAACACATCCGTCTGTCGTCGGTCGCTCGTGATTAAAACTCAGTAAGGCCAGCATCGTGGCGTGCAGATCATGCACATGGACTTTTCTCTCCACAGCACGAGAACCCAGTTCGTCTGTACAACCGCTGGCCTCGCCGCCTTCTACGCCACCTCTGTCCTCAATGCGTCGGGCCAGCAGGCACATGCGTCAGAGCCTCGCCGTCGATTCATTGTCGACGCCATGCAATTCCCGAGTCGCCGCAGTTTCATTGTCAATGCGAATCAAGTCCGGAGCCGCCGTGTGCATGCGGAACGTCAGTTCGTAGTTCGTCAGACGAATGACCGCAGGCGAGGCCAATCGCAGATGAGAGCAGACGCAGTGAGCTTTAGTGTGCTGGCACTAGGGAACTGGCGCGACTTCAGAAGCCTCGGCCTCCGGTGGCTCCGAGCTGTTTTCAGTCTTCGCAACCGCGACCTGTTCTTTGATGACGG
>CAIJTV010000900.1:0-3259 GCA_903823635.1 uncultured Planctomycetaceae bacterium | reverse complement strand
ATTAGCCTTTCCAGTGTGTTCGCGTTTTCGGGCTTCTTCTCAAAGGATGCCGTGGTTGCGACCTCGTTGGCCTTTGTTAAGGCCAATCCTTCGCACTTCCTGCTGTTCCTGATGCCGTTGCTGACTGCTGGAATTACAGCGTTCTATATGTTCCGATTGTGGTTCTATACCTTTGCGGGTAAGCCACGTGACATGCATGTTTACGACCATTGCCATGAGTCACCGCTGATCATGACGGTGCCATTGATGGTGCTTTCCGTATTGGCGGCGTTCTGTGCGGTTGGCGGCGAACAAGGACCTCTGTTTCTGTTGATCACCGGAGATCAGCCGGCCCATGTCAGCCACGGCGTTGCAGCGGTCGCCGGTGCAAGCACTCTGACACTCCCCGGCCATGAGGCCGTCCATGCTGTGCATGCCGAAGCCGGGACTTATGCATTGATCGCGGCGGCCAGTGGAACTTTGATCGCGTGGCTCCTTTATGGAACCACGATGGTGAATGTTGCTGAAATGAAGCGACAGCTTTCTGGCTTGCACGGCTTCCTTGTTAACAAGTGGCATTTCGATGAACTGTATGATGCCCTGTTTATGAAGCCGGCTCACATTATTGGAAAGTTCTGCACGTGGATTGATCGCACGATCTTCGATGGCATCATTCATGGCTCGGCAAAAGTTATGATTGCCGTGTCAAAATGGGATCGCCTGTTTGATGAAAGTGTTGTGGATGGTTTTGTAAATCTGCTGGGTAATTCCACGTTTGCTGTCGGGCGTTCACTGCGAGTGGTGCAGACCGGTCGTCTTCGTCAGTACGTGATGTTTATTGTGGTCGGTGTTGTGGCACTCTTTGCAATTCTGTTCACGACCTTCCCTGGTTAGTGAGTTCCTGCGGCCTATTTCAGTTTCTCGCCGTCCATCCGACGGTTTTAGTCAGACTGTGATCAGACGATGAATCCTGAATTTCTTCTCTCAGCCATCATTTTTGTCCCTACGATCGGTGCCTTGCTGTTGGCGCTCTTGTTTGACAGCAAGAACTCCGAGGCGATGCGACTGTTTGCGATGGCAACGACTTTGGTGACCTTTGGATTAACCCTGATGCTCTGGGGTGATTTCGAGGAAGGCACCAGTGGCATCCAGTTTGAAGTCGCCAAGCAGTGGATTCCCACATGGAATGTCTACTACCGTCTGGGTGTTGACGGAATCAGCCTTCCGCTCGTGCTGCTGACCGGACTGATCAGCGCATTGGCGATGGGAGCCAGCTGGAGCATTACCAAGCATGTGAAGGGTTATCTGGTTCTCTTCCTGATGCTTGAGTCCGGCATGATGGGCGTATTTCTATCGCTCGACTTCTTCCTGTTCTACGTGTTCTGGGAAGTCATGCTTCTGCCGATGTACTTCCTGATCGGCGTCTGGGGTGGACCGCGAAAAGAATACGCCGCCATCAAGTTTTTCTTGTATACGCTCGCAGGCAGCGTGTTGATGCTGGTTGCCATGTTGATGTTCTACTTCAATGCTCCAGATCCAGGTGGTCGATTCAATCTGATCTATTTGGCTGACGCAGCATCGAAGGGTGGCTTGCTAAGTCCTTCGCTTCAGATCACAGCGTTCGTGATGCTGTTCATTGGTTTTGCAATTAAGCTGCCAGCGTTTCCAGTACACACCTGGCTTCCTGACGCTCACGTCGAAGCACCAACGCCGATCAGTATGATTCTGGCCGGTGTTTTGCTGAAGATGGGTGGTTACGGCATCATTCGCATTGCGTTCCCGCTATGTCCTTACGGGGCACAGTACTGGGCCTGGACGATGGTCGCGATTGGTGTGATCAGCATTATCTACGGAGCCTTCGCAGCCTTGGCTCAGACGGACTTCAAGCGACTTGTCGCCTACAGTTCAGTCAGCCACATGGGATACGTTTTGCTGGGCTTGGCCGTTTGGAAAGTGAATGAAGCCAATGGTCAGTCGATTGGGATGGACTACTGGCAGATGGGTCTGAATGGGGCCATGTTCCAGATGATTGCTCACGGGATTTCTTCAGCCGGCATGTTCTTTATGGTTGGAGTGATCTATGACCGAGTTCACCATCGCGACTTGAATCGCTTCGGTGGCCTGATGGGCAAGATGCCGCTCTACAGCGGGTTGTCTGCCGGGCTATTTTTCGCGGGCCTTGGTCTGCCAGGGCTATGTGGATTCATTGGCGAAGTGTTTGTTGTGCTCAGTACATGGAACTTCAGTGCGGTTCTGGCGATCGTGGCGGCATCAGGTGTAATTCTGACAGCCGGATATATTTTGTGGGCCATGCAGCGAGTGTACCTTGGGGCAGAATATCGAGGCCCGCATCCAGAAGATCTGACTCCGATGAGCATGCGAGAAACAAGCATCGCTGTAACGTTGTTGGCTCTGGCGATCGTGTTTGGAATCTTCCCTGCAATTCTGTTCAACATCATGGAACCATCGATCACATCCATGTCAAAAGCAGCAGAATCAGGTTATCAGCAGTCAGCCGCTCAGGTGACTCAGTTGCAGGCTCAGCGATAAGTGCTGACGGTTTCGTGACCCCGGTTTGTTTTCTCCATTGTCGGTAAGTGTCGCAATGCTGTTCACTGATCTTATCAACTCGCTGATCACTGACACGACTCAGTCGATTCCTCGCTTTGGCGTCGAGCTGTGCCTGAGTGCTACGATTGTTCTCATGCTGCTCATGCGGCTGTCCGGACTTGATCGGCTGATCCCGGCCTGCCTGACGGCGACGGTTGGAGCGCTCGTCGCAACATTCCTGGCATACAAGCAGTTTGATGCCCTGCATGCAAAAGATGCCGTAGTCACTACGCATATTTTCACAGGGCTGCTGGTGCATGACTCCTTTACTGTGTTTTTTCGGGGGTTCCTCGCGTTATTTCTACTGCTGACAGTCGCTCTGACCAGCCTCACGGGTATTCCCGATGAAGAAGACAGCCCCGACTTTTACTCACTGTTGTTTGGTGCAACGATCGGCATGATGCTGATGGCCAGTGCCAACAATTTGTTGATGCTGTTTATTGGTGTGGAAATGACGAGCGTTCCAAGCTACGCCATGGTGGGATTCCTGAAGGGACGCAAGGTCAGCAGCGAAGCCGCTCTGAAGTATGTGGTCTACGGAGCAGGCGCTGCCGGAGTGATGCTGTATGGAATCAGCCTGGTCGGTGGTGTCCTTGGGACGACTGACATGTCCATGTTGTCTCAGCGACTGGCTGAGGCGGCCGCTGGTGGTTCTGGCGGACTGAATGAT
>CAIJTV010000899.1:0-11658 GCA_903823635.1 uncultured Planctomycetaceae bacterium | reverse complement strand
GGAGGAGCCATGCCGAACCGGATCACTGATGTGAGTGATCCAACGATAACGGTCTTTCGGCCAGAAAAGCCAAATGGCACGTCCGTTATTGTGGCTCCCGGTGGCGGCTTTATGTTCTTGTCGTATGCTCACGAAGGAACAGACGTCTGCGAATGGCTCAACTCGTTGGGTGTCACCGCCGTGTTGTTGAAGTATCGAACGCCAACACGCGACGAGAAAGAAATGTTCGAATTGCCGGTGCAGGATGCCGAGCGAGCTCTGGGCCTTGTGAGGCATCACGCTGCTGAATGGAAACTCGACCCGAAGCGAGTTGGCTTGCTGGGTTTCTCCGCCGGAGCGAATCTGGCCGGCCATGTGTCATGGGATCGCGGTAGTCGGACCTATCCACAGCAACCCGATCTGGACGATCCACGCGGGCCTGACTTCCTTGTGTTCATCTATGGGGGCGGTTTCCTGAGCAATGACGATAAGTCAAAGTTTCGTGCCGATTTTAGCATCCCGGCCGACGCCCCACCGGTTTTTATGCTGGTCGCCCACGACGACAATGCGAACTCAATCGAAGCGGCAATGCTGTACCTCGAATACAAAAAGCGTGATCTGTCCGCTGAACTCCAGATTTACGCCAAAGGCGGGCACGGATTCGGCATGCGCAAGGATGGCAAGCCTATCAACGAATGGCCTCAGCGCTGTGCGGAATGGATGACAAGCCTTGGCTTTCTCGACGCAAACTAAGCTTCGACTGCATCAATCTGGCTGAGCGTAGTGTTTTGCAATGTTACGGTTCAGCGATAATCGCATCCTGCCACTGTTCGTCAAAATAGCCGGCTCGAACCACCTCCTCGGGGAATGCTGAGGAGGTCGGTTGCCATTGCTCGGATCCCGGTGACATTTTCATCATGGCCCAGTCGCCGAGTCGTGGGAAGAGCAGATAATTGAACGCAGCAAACTCCTTTTCGTGGAACGTATGGCCGCTATTGATGACCAGATAGCGATTGGCAGCGAGCGGGCTGGCACAGATGAAAACGGGAGCGTGATTCGTAGCCGCATATTTTTCTCCGCAGAGATTTACGATATCGGGAGTCCAGTTCACCGGCAAATGTGGCAACGCCTTTGCAATCCAGGAATTGCTGCCGGGATCACCAAAAAGAATCAGGTGTTTGTCACGCACATCGGCTTCGGTGACATCGGTATCGTTTTTAACTGGAAGATCGCCACGCATGTAGCGAGCCCATTCATATTCGAAGCGGCGCAGACTGGCGGATGCCCAGGCATTCACTTCTGAGTTCCACGGTTTCCCGGTGCCACGCACACACAGAAACGGTGCGGAGAAGGCATCGTCAATTGGCCCCTGAAGACCAGGACGTTTTCCAGTCGATACCACATCGCTGCGAGCAACAAGGCATTGCCATTTGCCGTCCTTCTGCGCAATCACGAGTGCAGAATCGTGCTGCGGTATTGCAACCTCCATTCCCCCGATCCTCAGGCGTGCATTGGCACTTTTCAGCATTGGCGGATGAATGGAAAATTGAGTGATGTTCGTCGGTTCATCGATGTCGATGCCGCCATCCTCTGCGACGTTCGCGATAAGCTCGGCGCGTTCGTAGTGCTGCTTTAGGGCCAAAACTTCGAGCCAGTGGCAACGATTGTACTTCAGCGTCCATGTCACAAAACGAAGTTGTCGCGGTGCGTGGTCGAGCCCCTTCGCTGCGAACTCCCCGATGCGGCGCATTTGCTCACCATGGGTCATTGGATCAATGACATGGCCAGTGCCTTGTGAGATCAGGTTGACGAATGGCAAATTCTCTTTCGCGAATGCTTCGCCCATGATAACGTGAGCCTGGAAGAACACGTCTTGGTCGCCGATGGCTGCTATGGCCGGAACGACAGCGGCATTCGCGGCGTAGTCCACTGAATCCAGCATGTGCAATCCCATTTCCTGGTGGAGAGGCAGCGGACCCACCTTGATGAATCCAGGAACCGGCGTCTCGGAAAAGCGGTGCGTATCGACATAGCCGCAATACGGCCCGATCGCCACAAAACGGTCCGGGTGCTTCAGTCCCAGATGCCACGTACCCGACGCGCCCATTGACATGCCGCGAAGCACGATGCGGTCACGATCGATGTTGTAGTTGCGACAGACGGCTTCAATGGCTTCAAAGACATCCGTTTCACCGGCCCAGCGGTAGCAGTTCTCCACGCGACCGAGCGGATGAAGTTCGATAAAGTCAACGTCTGGCGCGGGGGCATCATCTTCATCATCGACACCGAAACGCGAGCCAAATCGCAGCTCACTCATGCCGACGGGTTTGGAACTGCCATGCAGCACGACATCGAGTCGAATGGGTTTTGTACTGTCGTAGCTCTCCGGGATGATCACACCATACGGTTGCACAGAACCATCAACTGCGGAGACAAAGCCACGCAGGACTTTGCCTTTCTTTGTTGTCCAGTTTGTCGTGTTGGCTGCCAATGCTTCGGCTCGTCGCGTGCCACTGGCGAGTGCTTTCTTCACCAGCAACTCATCGTTTGGCGCGAGTGGAGCGTCATATCGCAGCGCCCAGACTATGCCTTTGTGGAATATCTCGACATCAGCCACGAAGTCCGGATTCGCATGACGGAGCGTTGAGAGTTTAGCCTCCAGTTGAAGCAGGATGTCCGGCGGCTCATCGGCCACGACGAATGGGCTCAGGACGGAGATGCTGCAGATCAGAAGCAGTGACTTCACTGATACAAAGTCTGTCAGGAATGTCCGGATCTTTTGTGGTGTTGTCATGAACATGCCCTGATTGAGAAACTCTGACAGAACCGTTGTGTGGATGTGTTCTGGCGAATAACGAGATAACAGACAAGCACAAACGCAAAAAGGCAGCAGCAACCGGCCTTGCACAAAAGCATCGACACTATATCCAGCGCATTACGAACTCTGGCGCCGGTCGGCTTTTCGAGTGCGGGAGCATTGTATTCAAGCTCAATCCGAACACTTATTGAAACGCTGGCCCCGAGAATGTGTCCACGAGGTCAGCTCTATGAAATGGAAGTTGTCATAAACTGAAGGCCTCATCTGATGGCTGTTACGGTATTGGTAGGGTGCTTCTATCGCGCAGCCCCTTTGGTGCGTCCCAGGCGTTGGTCAGCGTCTTTCAACGAAATATGTCGGAACAGCCACAGCAGGACACCGTAAAACGCAGCGTTCAGCAAATAGAATGCCCAGGCGGGATCGGGGATTTCCTGGACCGCAGAGACTCCCGACTCAATTCTCTGGATCACAACTGTTGGACTGAGTATCAACAGGTATCGCGCAGCGTCCGACAGCACAATGTTGAAGCCAGTCGCTAAGAGATACTGGATGCCCAGCGGCAATGTCAGCCATGCGACAATCAGGAAAATGGCCAGCAGAGTTGCGCGAACTTGAGAGCGGACCTGCACCCCCAGCCACATGGAAAACCATGCAGTCAGCGGCAGGTAGATCAGAACGAAAACAGTTGACCACAGGACATAATCCCAGCCGTAGTTCTTGAACCACTTTTCGAACAAGTAGATGCTGAGAAACGGAACGCACAGCACACAGATCAGTCGCCTGACGCCCTGGAACTTCTGCAGGATAATGTTGCGTGCCGAAATTGGCGTTGTGAGCAATACGTCAAGAGTCTGTCGTGATCGCTCCGACGAAACCAGGCCCGCCGCATGAACGGCGACCATGGCGACAGACACACCCCACAGCACATAGAGCAGCACGGACACCGTGTTGACCGACGTTCCACCGCTTGGTCCGCGTATCAACTGAAACGTCCACAGCAACGGCAGTTCCAGCACGACCAGCATGCGGAACAGATAGCGCACCGTCCCCAGCGATTTTTTTGACGTCTCACGCCATGCGACCGGCTCTGTTCCCGGCAATAAGTCCACATCCTTCGTCAGCACAATGCCGCCCGTCACATGGTTCATATCCGTGAAGATCCCGTCGAGCAGCTTGAACAATTCCAGCAGATAATTTCGGGCAGGGACAAATGCTCTGGATTCAAGAAACACGCGAGCAAGGAACAGGAAACCACAGGTCGAGAGAACGATTGTCGTCGAACCGGCAACAGCTTCCGGCAGCGTGCGTGTCTCGGCCCACGCGAACACATTGGGTGCAAACATTCCCGGTATCAGATAGCACAGCAGAAGGAAGCAAAGATAGCTGGCAACAAAGGCCTCATGCGTCGTGCGGAAGAATGCCGAGCAGGCAATGGAGAACGAACCAACCTGCAGACATGTTAGTGCTAACAGGAGTAGGCCGGACCACAAGTGACTCGAAGTTACCCCGCCGTTACTAAACGCAATCGCCATCAACGGAAACGAAATAAACAGGAAGTTGAACATCGGAATCAGACGGCCGAACAACTTCTGGATAACAATCTGCCAGGGTGTGAGAGTTGTCAGCATCAGCAGACTGAGACTCTCTTTCTCCTTCTCACTGCTGATCACACCGCAGACCGTCGCGGGCAGCAGCAGATAGATGCCCCAGAACTGCACGGTAACGAGCTGATTGAACATCGGTCGTCCGCGTCCCAGCACGCTTGTCGTGCCGTCAGATGCAAGATTCCCGTAGAACAGCAAACACGTGGCGACGAACAGAAACGCAGTATACCCGAATCTGATTGCATACGTTCGCTTCCGGGCCGCCTGCTCGGCAAGCTCTTTGGCAAGCAACGGAAGTTTCCATTTGCGCGCCAGGCCTCTCATGCTGTCCTGCCTTCCGTCAGCTTCATAAACGCTGTTTCCATGTCCATGGCTTCCGGCTGGAACATTCTCATCCGGGCTCCCAGGTCATGCATGCGGTCCAGCAAGTCTTCCGGCGGCAGATGCTCGGCACGCACACGAATGGCCAGTCTATCCGCCTGCACCTGGACTTCCTCAACGCCGGAAATCCGACCGATCTGATCGATCAGTGATTGGTTCCCGTTCACCAGTTGCACGTGGATCAACTGCTTCAAACCAAGTCGACTATAAATATCTTTGAGCGACCCTTCGGTCACGATCTGTCCGGCTTCGATGATGCCGATTCTGGTACACAGCAGAGACAGTTCGTGCAGAATATGGCTTGAAATGAGGATCGTTTTCCCCATCTCTTTCAGCGCGAGCAGCATTTCCCGCATTTCGATTCGCGCTCGAGGATCCAGACCACTGGCTGGTTCGTCCAGCAACAGCAAATCCGGATCATGCAGCAACACGCGAGCCAGTCCGAGTCGCTGTTTCATGCCGCGAGACAATGAGTCAACCGGTGCCCCAGCCTTAGCTGTCAGGTCGGTCAGTGCCAGCACGTCCCGGACAGTTCGTTCGCGTTGAGAAGTCGGTATGTCGTAAGCCGCCGCAAAAAAATGCAGATACTCTTTTGCTGTCAGGTCCTCATAGACGCCGAAAAAATCGGGCATATATCCGATGCGTTTTCTGATCGCCAGAGGATCATCGGTCACATTCATCCCGCCGATCGTGACGAGGCCATGATCAGGTGCAATCAATGTCGCGAGGACTTTGATAGTTGACGTTTTACCGGCACCGTTGGGGCCGATGAATCCGAAGACCTCCCCCTTGGGAATCTCAAACGAGACGCCGCGCACGGCATGTACGGCTCCGTATGTGACCCAGAGATCTTTGATTTGCACGAACGCCATTACGAGCCCTTATGAAACAGTCGCCTGAATACCACGTAGTCATTTCCCTGCCTTGTCACGATCACCAGCAATAGTTGATTCGCATCGTCCGAATCGACAATTGACAGGTCCTCGAAATCTCCCGCAGCGTTCGGTGAGATCTGAGATACGATCGAGAATAATCCGACTGCCGGGCGGACGCACGCCTTGCGAACCAACTCCATAAGCTGCTGATCCTTCGACTTCGGCGAGTCGATCTGCCCGTTCGGCAAGGGTAGTTTTTCGCCTGGCGCAAGATCATGAATCTGGTTCTGCGTGAAAATCAGAACGGTCGAGTCCGGCAACACAGTCTGGATTTTCTTGTGCAGCGATCGCTGCCACTCGACATTTGCGAGCAGTTCCGGGGATTGCTGCCACGTTGTCGTGATGTAGTCGAGGTCGAACTGTGGGATGGCACGTTCTGTCTGCAGAGCCGTCTGACGACTCCATTGAGGGCTCCATTTTCCCATCTTCTGTCGAACTGTAAACGAGGCCGGCATGTTGCCGTCGGACGGTGGTGATTCAGACTCCTGTGGCTGGTTTGTCGTGTCGAAGGACACGTCATCGACGTCGGATGTCCGCAAGCCAGGTGTGGAATTCCGTTCATTCATTTTAGGGTTGCGGCGGAGATTTACTGGCGCATAGAGAGTCTGCTTCAGTTCAGTCGCAACTTCCTTCTGTGTTGCTGTAAACAACATTTCGAAACAACTATTGCGGATCACGCGATTTCCGTTTGTCAGATCAACAAACTCCAGCGATGTTCGATAGTCGGTCGATCCCAGGTATGCACTGCCGAGCAAAGCGGTAAACCCGGTGAACACAAAGGACATCACCGGCAGCAGCAGCCATGTGAATCGGCGACAATTGAAATATCCCAGCACGTAGTAGTCGATGGGCACGATCGCGATAAGAAACAACGCCAGAATGACGATCACGACACTCAAGGGAATGCTCTGCACATTATCCGGCAGCAGAATCGATGAGAGCGAGTCCATTTCGGCGAGGCGGACCTGTTGAAACGGACTATACATGAGCTGGGAATCGTCGAACTGGTCGAACTCCGCCCCCAACAGCCGTTTTGACAACTGCCCCGAAGTGCCGCTGTGGCTAAACTCAGCCTGCATTTTGCTCCGAATCTTCCACAGATGCGCCGCGGCCTCTCTGAGATCCAGCACCGTGTCGGCTTTTTCCTCAGCCCGAAGAATTACGGAACGTCCCAGTCCCGGGCGGTACATGCGAAAATGATCGCGGCGATCCCCAGGTTCTCCCGGCGGCAGTCCGTCGGCATCGGTCAACATCCCCGGATCGTCTTCCGGAACTCCTGCGATCCGATTCAGGAACTTAGCCTGTGCCGGCGAATACTCACTGCCAACGCTTACCAACAGGCTACCCCCTGTCTCCACCCAGTCGCCGATGGCGTCGAGTTGATCCTCAGTCAACACATTGAATCCCGGACTTGTCAGCGCCAACACGTCGAATGAGAACAGACCCAGCCCGCTGGCTCGGAGATCATCAGGCGTGATCTCCGACGGGATGCTCACGAGTTGATTGCCAGGGATCTCGTTCCCCCCCAACTGATCAAGTCGCAGAGACTGCCCGAGTTCGGCGCTTCCCGCGACGCCGGAATTCTCTTTCGGAACCAAAACTCCGATCACAAAGGAACGCCGCCAATACACGGGAACTCGCAATTCAGAACTGCCCAGATCATATTCTTTTGTGTCAGTTAGAAAGCGGGCACGCACCGTCAATGTGGAAAGGTCGCTGGAAAGCGACATCGGAGGAAGGATCGTGCGTGAATGCCTGTCGCCGGCGAATAAAGCTACGTCACTTCCCACGTTACGATGAAGCAGCTTCTCGCCGTCATAGCAAGCCAGCTCAAGCCGTCCTTCCACCAGCTCCGGTGATGCCCAGTCAAGATGAACATTCAGCGACAGCGGCGCATCAGATCGGACATTGGAAGTCACTGTTGAAAGTTTCAGCCTTAACGGTCCGGCAGCGTTGGCCTGCGATGCGATCAGCAGGATGACGAAGACATACCGAAGAATTCTGAATAGGCCGGAAGTGTTCATGGCGATTCTGACTCAGCAACATCTCAGAGGATTGAATCACCGCCAGCCGTTGATGATGGATCGTCGTGATTGGTCGGGCGGCGAGCACTCTGGGGAGGAATGAATCCGGGAACAATGGCCTTCATCGCGAGAATGATACTGATGCCGAAAAAGACCGGCCCTGCCGCATTGCATAACTGAAACAACTGAATGCCCGCGAGACCATTTGGTGTTACTCCGCCTGGCGACAATAGATTCATCATCAGTACGGACGCCGCACTGGGAACAATAATGGACAATGCAAAACAGAAGTACGCGCCACGATATGATGAGGCAACCCTGATTCGCTCCGGCCTGAAGATGGGGATGCCCAGGAGAAACGCAAGATACACGACCTGCAGCCAACCGCCCGATGGCATCCATCCACCAGCACCGCCGCCACCGCCGCCGAACAATTGCATCATCAACAGTTCTTCTCGCCCCATGAGAATCGCTTTCGACAGAGTTCCATGTGTAGCTGCCAAACACAAGTTGCCAACATACGTCCGTTTCGTCGATCGAACTCAGTTGGTGCGGCTGAGTGCAGCGGATCCATCTCGTTGCATCGTATACTAGATTCCATTCGTGCGTGTGGCCATCGATACCCCCTCGGGGCCAGGCGATCTTTGTAGGGAACAACTTCGCAGCTCAGGTCACTCCCTGGAAACGTATTATGCACCAACACTCCATCGCTGCCAACGCGGAAGACGGGCTCTCCGAAGACCTCGATACTGGCTCGATACTGGAAACGGTTTCGCGGGCTGGACGAAGTGTGATTGATTCGACGTAGCCAGTCGTATCATGGGCGGCAGGAAAGTTGTGGTTGCCATCTTGATCAGCGTCAAAGGAGGATTCGTTCTGCAGGGATGATTTGTTGCGCAAGTTTTGACACCGCGAACCCCGGGGCATCCACATTTTGGACTCAACATTCTGATCTCAATTGGATCAAGACTCAAATCGTATTGCCCAGTGAATTGGCTCGCTGCACATGCAAGTCGAACGCGGGAGTTGGCGAATTGCAGGCAAGCCGGGATCTGTGCTTTTCGATCCTTTGCAGTATACAATGCGGGGCTCAGTCGTACTGTTTTCTCGGTGTCGGGCCAGAGTCGTTCATGAAACGTGTGTTGTGTATTCGGTTTCCCAACTGGTCCATCCAGTGCCTGCGGCGTGAGCTGCGGGAGCAGATGCCGTCCGCGACAGCGCTGGCGCTGCATACGCCTTTTGCGCCGCATACGGACAGCACAGCGAAGCCGAGTGATGTTGACGAGGACACTCGATACGTTCGAGCAGTGTTCCCATCAGCTCGCGGTGGGCCGGCGATTGTGGCGGTTTCGATGGACGCGTGGAGTCAGGGAGTTCGCCCCGGGATGCCACTGGCGGAAGCTCGCAGTATGGCTCAGCCTGTCGTGCCGAAACAGGATGCTCGACGAGGAGCCCGAAGCAAGCAGCCTCCGCAGGTGATAGTTCCCGTTGAGTTTCGCGAATGGCAGCCGTTGCGTGATCGAGCGATGTTGCGAACTGTGGCCGAGTTGACTCGACGCTACGCTCCGGTCGTCGGTCTGGATGAAGTTCCACTGCCGGATAGTCTTCTGCTGGATGTGACCGGCTGTGCTCCGCTTTTTGGTGGTGAAGCGGGGTTGGCGGAGTCCCTGCTGAGGGATCTTCGCAAAGCAGGCTGGAGTTGTCGGATCGCCATTACCAGTTCCGTGGCCATTGGTTGGGCATTGACTCACGCAGACAGCGCCGCGCGGCAGGACCAGCAGCGTCAACAATCACAGAGTCCGGTTGTTGGCAGTGTAGATTTTCGGCGATCAAGACAAGGGGCCAGCGCTGAGTCGATCGTTCACGATCTTCCGATCACGATTGTTCCGGACGGCTATGAGCTTCAGGAGCTTGCTCGACTTCCGGTCTCAACATCGCGGCTTAATCTGAGTGACTTGGAGATTCTTTCGCACCTGGGAATTCGTACGCTGGGGCAGTTGTTAAGCCTGCCACGAGAAGATCTGCCATCACGATTTTCGGAAGCCGGTGTTCTGCGAGTTCAGCAACTGGCCGGTGCCGTGGATGAGCCAATTGTTCCTATCCCCGAAGCCAATCCGATCACTGCGTTATGGAGTTCAGACGATCCCGCGCTGGGGCTCAATGATATTCGTTTCGTCTTGCAGATTCTGACCACTCAGATTGCTGAACAACTGGAGCGTCGTCGAGTCGCCTGCAGCAGTGTGACCTGTCACTTTCGGTTTCCGGATCGAACGCAGATGGCGGTGACGGCTGGCGTTGTGAAGCCGACGCAGTCTGCGGAGTTACTGCATGAAGTTTTATGTCTTCGTGTGGAAACTCAAGCGACGTTGTCGGCCATGGAAGCGTCGACTGTGGATGCGAAGAAGGCTGGGAATACGACAACCGCAGAGCCGGATTCGGTGCCCTCAGTTGCATTGACTGATGGCAACGCGAATCCTGAACGTTCGATGGAATTTCTGCTGTCTCAGCCGTTTCATGCCGTCAGAATAAATGTCGTTGTTACTTCGTTGCCCGTTGCTCGTCAGAAGGATCTCTTCAGTCCTGAAGAGCATGTGGTGCCTGAGGAAGAACTGGCTGCTCTGATTTCTCGGCTCAGTGGACGACTTGGGACCGATGCGGTACGAACACTGCGCACCCAGCCGGATGCTCGCCCGGAGTTTGAAGTTGTCTCTGAATCGATCCTTGGGAAAGATCCGGCAATGATTCGTCAATCCGTGCTGGATGAGAAGCTCGGAAAGCTCACCGAGCCACTTCAGGCGTCAGAACTTCTCGTCGGTGAAGAGAACATCGGGCCTCGGATTGTTTCGCGTCCACTGCGGTTGCTTCCGGTTCCAATACCCATCTCGACGGGTGAGAAACGAAGAAACTTTCCGACACAGTTGCTGATCTCTGGTCGTACCTTTCAGCTCCGTCAGTTCTCTGCTCCTGAGAGAATTCAGACGGCGTGGTGGACCGATGAGCCTTGTCACCGCGATTACTACCAGGTGATAACTCACGCCGGTTCGCGAATGTGGCTGTATCGAGACCTGCATACCAGCCAATGGTTTCTGCACGGCGTTTTTGATTGAACAGTACTGAGCGATACCGCGGAGGCCGTTGGCCAACGCCACTCTTTTTGGCTCTGCGCGAAATCCGGTGCGGAGGTTAGAAACTCCGCGTGCCCGCTACTCACGTCGTTCGCGGAAAGTCCAAAACAAAAGAGAGTCGTATAGATCCTCACGTTGAGTCTGAAAGCTTTGTGATTCGGCCCAACGGGCCATCAACATGTCAGCCCAGGGCAACGCCCTGGGAATGAGATCCACGGGAATGATTGCGCCCTGAAAGGGCGGAACAAATGGTGTTTATGGTCACATTCGTCCGTCTATCGTGAATTTGTACCGCCCCGTTGGGGCTTGGCGTATTCTTTGATTTCCTACCTGGGGCGTTGCCCCAGGCTGAGTTGTGGTTGCCCCATTCGGGGCGGGATCACAGGTTTCGTATGGTGAAATCATTGCTGGATTTACAGGTGATTCGGCCTCGGCCGACAACGATGGGTAAACAACTCAATTTCGCGTAGAGCCCTTAATACAAGATCATAATCAGCGTACTCAGTGCGGCGAGATTCATTTACAATCCTGATGATGTTGTTGATTGCATCGTACACGGTCCCATATTAACTAAGGTACTCCGGTGAGAGCTGTTGTTTTTGATCAGAGTCTGCGATTCGAAGCGAATGCCGAGCTGCGTGCCGCGAAGTCGGGCGAAATCATTGTCGATGTGACTAAAGCCGGAATCTGCGAAACGGATCTGCAGCTCTGTCAGGGGTATATGGGATTCCGTGGGATTCTGGGGCATGAGTTTGTCGGGATTGCTCGCAGTGGCAAGTTCGCCGGGCAACG
>CAIJTV010000898.1:0-2373 GCA_903823635.1 uncultured Planctomycetaceae bacterium | reverse complement strand
ATGGCGTCATCATTGTTTGTCAGCCAGTTCAGGCCGGAATTCGCCGATGGGAACACGTGATTATGAGTCTTGAGCTTTCCGGATTCATCATAGAACTTGGCACCGAAGTCAGCCGATTCCTCCAGCGGCATATGGCAGCCGTTACAGTCAACCTGAGCTTTCTCCGGATAGTAGAAACTGCGAGCCCCGTGACCTGACACACCGCTCAGCAGCCAACTGTCGTAATGATTCTGACCTCGCAGCCAATCTTTGTAATGGTTCAGCGTGAACGGCAGATTCACCTTGTGACAGGTGCCACAAAACTCCGCCGATTTATGCAGCGGCTTCAGGAAGGTTTTCTTGTGGAACGACGGCTTGGCTTTCACAAGCTGATTGTTGATCCACTGCAGAACCGTGTTATCGCTCTTCGCAAACGGATAGTGAATCGGCTCTTCGATTGTGTAGTCTGCGTTTCCAACATTGCTGTTCACATTCGTAATCGCATGGCAGACTGTACAGGAAATCCCGGACTGGGATGTGGGATGATTCAGCATGTCGAACTTCGGATCATCGAATGCTCCGCTGAAGAACGGCACCGGGTCATGACAGCCCGCACAGAAGCGTGAGCCCTGCACATTGCCATCTCGGGCGAATGAAACTTCCCGAGTTTCCGCGACACTGGCCAGGTACGCCGGGTTATTGAATGAACTGAAGCGATGAGCACTCTTCGCCCAGTCGTCATGCGCACCCTTATGGCACTTCAGACAGTAATCGTTCATATCCAGCGTTTCCGCGCTGATGAAGTTTCCGGTCGCAGTCCGAGCAAGCGAAGGCTCAAAGTACTTCGTGCCTTCCTTCGGTCCCACGACGTTCCATTCTCGCGGATCCTGTGCCTGCCACCAGATCATTCCCAACGCGGCGCCGGCTGCGAGTCCGGCCCAGATGAGTCCTTGCTTCCAACGCATTTTCGGCCCGACCAGACGATGCATCCAGTACAGCCAACCGCCGACCATCGGCGTGATGATATGAGCCCAGTAAACGGCGCTGCGAGCGGCTGGGCTCTTCAAATCGATCAAGCCTTCGATTCGCAGCAGCAGAAAGCCGGAGATCAACACGACGATGCAGACCGCGAACAACGCGTAGCCGATCATCACGGTGCGGCGAATCTTGCGATCCTTGGTGTTCAGCATGTGGATCACGCCAAAAACCAGAAACGGCACGACGATCAGCAGTCCCAGCACGCTGTGAAGCAGAAACATCCACGAATAGAACAGATCCTCATAAGTCTGCGACGTCCACCACTGCAGAAACGTTACGCCGCCCAGATAGGCACTGTTCGCACCAATTAACGCGAGCAGCGTCAGCACGACATTGAACACGATGCGAAGCTTTGGCCCAATCGCTTTGCGAACGACTTTCCTTGGCGCGGGACTTCCCGAAGTTGCGGAACTGGCTGCCATGCCTTCCGGGGCCGAATTGCCTGATGATGTCTTGGGGTCCGTCATGTCGAATGACCTCGTGATCCAATAACGCGAGAAAGTGATGGTGAGGCAGTGGGAGTGACTTTGTGATAGGAGAAGACTGGGACTCATCGGCGAGTCATTCTCAAACAGCTTGAACCTCAGACAAAGAGATCCACTGTTTCGTTTCAAGAAAGCCATCCTGCCGGCGAGAAATTCGCAGCGACATCTCATGCCTGCTGCCGGACTCAACAAAATTCCGGCCGCCAGAGTACACGGAATAATCAGGCAACACAGTCGTCGCATATCAGCACGGCGGGCAAGGCAGCTCGCAATTCAGCGGGAGAGATTTCCCGTCAAATCAATTGCAAGCTGATCTCTGAACCGACCACTGTCGACACTGCGACACCTGAGTCAGACACATTCCGGGGGCACATCGATCTGCGTGGGAAATCCTCGAGCTACCCGTGCACTGCTGATGCGTACAAAAGCGTTTTGGGGAGAGGACGATTCAACCAGGATTCCGAAGTCCACCATCGCCAACTCGGGATTCCGCACCACGCCGCCGGGTACCACAGGAGGTATCGACGGGGATCGAGGAACCGATCGGCACTCAGGCCCGGAGCAAGGAAGCTTTGCGTTCGCCTTGCTCTCCAAACGTCGCCTCAGCAGCGTCATGCGCGATGGAAACCGTGGGAGACGACGTCCGAGTGTGCAGATAGTCTCCGCAGGAAGCGAAAGCTCGATCGGACGTAATTGCCGCGACAATCACAGTCAGCAGCAACCGACCGAGTATCCGCCAAACATTCCAGCCATGGCGCAGAACGACCGAAGATTCGCAGCGATCATTGCTGGCACCATTCGTTGCGGCATTATCAAAAGGCTGAAAAACGGCCATTCAGGGACCTACACTGGAGTACGTTCGACTCAATGT
>CAIJTV010000897.1:0-5374 GCA_903823635.1 uncultured Planctomycetaceae bacterium | reverse complement strand
TGGCACCGGGGTCATTGCGTGGTCGCGACCAAGAGACATCGAAATTAGCAAACGCCTGATCCGCGACTCAGTTGCATTGGATTGTTATCCCGTTCTTAACGGCCCTGGGGAAGACGGTTTCCGTGCATGTCGTCGATGTCTGGATCACTCCGAATCTTCTTTATCGTGGTTTGCAGATCGTACTCTACACGTCGGAAAACGATTGTGTCATGTTCAAGTATGGCGTAGGCAGCGCGAGGATCTTTATCTCGCGGCTGCCCCACCGAGCCAACCGTAATGATTGTTTTTTCGCTTCTTGGCAATTCATACGGTACGTCGTTTTGGGGTTCTTCGAATTGCCAGCCGTCTCGCGAGCGTCGAAAGATCCCGGGAATGTGTGAGCCGCCGCCAATAAATGCGTGTTCTTGTGAAGCGACCCAACGATCAAGCTTGGACGGACAGTATATGTCTTCGGGGAAAATCCAATCATGGGTATTGTGAGGCGCACCGTGGAAAAACAAAAACCCATCACATGTGTACTCGGGACCATATGTCTGCAAGGTTCGAAACAATCCCGCTGAGTCCGTCGCATCATTGAATCGTCGTCGTGTTCTTTCAATAAATCCGTTCAGTGCAGGATTCCATTGATCTGGATCGTGCTTGAGGATCGCCGCGTCCATCGGCCCAGCAACAACCGATTTCCAGGACGCCGATCTTCTAACGCATTCAGTCGAATCTGGACCATAGCAAACAATGTCGCCCAAACAGACAACGTCCCTGTCTTCGGTTTGCGACAGGACAGCGGTCAATGCTTCGAGGTTACCGTGAATATCACTGATGATGGCAGGCATCTGTTTACGGGATAACGACTAGCGTCACTGAACGCGGCGAGTGATGCTTGTAAGTTCAAAACGGCACCGAGCCGCGTTCCGGTGCATACTTTTGTTTGCAGGTTCTCTTGTACCGAACCTGCTGTGCTGTATTCACCACTCAGTAACATACCATTGCGGCGCAATTTGAGTTGTGAGATAACCTGACGATCTGGGATTTGATTTGTCGTAAAGAAGTCCGCATGGGTCGATCAACGACTCACCAGTCACAAATCCAATCGTGCCTTGACTGGATTCATATTGGAAGTCGTCATCCAGCACATAGTCAATCCAGTAGAGCCCAACACGACGTGGAAATCCCTCCGGCTTTTGGCCTCGATACGCTTGTGCGATGAGCTCATCAAAGCTTGACTTGCTGAAGTAAAAGCGGATTGAAGCCGGCCAGTGCGTGGCAGCGCTGGAGAACATTAACGTCAATATAGCCGGAAAGACCACCCAGTTCAGCAATGCCCGCCTGTGTCCGCCGGCCGACTTGTTTCGCAGCGATGCAACAAGACGAAAGCAGTACGCAATGGAAAGGCCGAACATCACAAGGGAAGCAAAAACCACTGCAAGGAAATTAGCCTCGGGCAGCCGACTGTGTTGTTCAAGAATCAACGTCGCAATACCTGCAGCGAGCACATGCTCCGCAGCAGATGGATGATGGGTTGGATTAAGCTCGCCCCCAACGCTCATTGATGAGTCCTGTAGATGCCCGCGAACGACCACGCTAACCCGGTGGCCGCGAGTGAGCATCCATTTCAAAAAAACAGTTTGGCCACTCCGGCTTAACCTTTAGTTCTGCGCACCTAGGTTTCAGGCCAGTACTGTGCGAGGAAACGCTCAAGTTCCTGAATTCGTGGTTCGTTCCAGTAGATCCCAACAAATCCTTTTTCAATCCAGCTGGACTGAATAGAGAATGTTACGACATTCGGCTCAATTAGAAATCGATCGATTTCAGTGCGGGAGTAGAAGGCTACGCTGTCCGGCTTGTCGGATCTCCAGAGTCGTAGGCCATCAAGGTAGAATGCTGCGTGAAATGTAAAAGGGGCCAGAAAGTATCGCAATGCTCGCAGCCATCCGACTCCAGCTCCGAGCACAGAAGTGGCCATGATCACACCAAACACGTAGTTGCGCGATATAAGTATCAAACAACTCAGGAGAAAAAGAAAAGGAAGTATGACCGCAAAGACGATCATGCTGAGCTTGGCTGTGCGATGATTGCTGGGATCGACGAACGCGAGCAGGCTTTCTGATGGGACGGAATCAGGATCTGCCTGTTCCAGAGGAGCAGGCATCAGAGGTAGATATGGATTGTCCATCTTCAAGCAGAACGACTGCGGTCGCCCAGTTGCGACGAGCGACGCTGTAAAGTGTGAAAAACGAACTGCCGCAACTCGCCGCGCATCGCTTTGCTCGCTGGCCGGCTTTGAGACTGAACCTGGCCTTAAAGTTATCGACTGCAATCACTGATCTGAAGCACGCACGCCGTCAATCATCCAAAGTATACCGCCGTCATCTCTCAAGCCAATCGTAAACATGTCATTCACTTTAAACCACATCACTTCCCGCGGAAGAAGTGCAATGGTTATTTCACGCGTTTCCAGTCCCCTGAATTCGTCTGACTCCAGGAGTTGTCTCACTGAAGTTTCATCAAGGGATTCGAGTTTGAAGGTGAGTTGGCGAATGGTTTCGGCGGTAGATTCCGCGTCTCCATAATACATGAAGTGCCGCACGATTTGATACGCAGATGTAAATCGCAGCCCAACGATCAAACTCCCAAGCAACGCCACAATGGCTGCGAGTCGTGTCAGCCGAGGCCAACCAGGTGCGGTTGAATCCATGGATCGCATCCCCAATTCTCGATTGCCCGCGAACGACCGCGATTACCCGGTTGCGGCGAGTGACGCTGTAAAGTGCAGGAAACGAACCACCGCAACCCGGCGTGCATTACATTGGTACGCCTGTCATGGCGTATGACTTGTGGGGTGAAAGTCCCCTGTACGAGAACGAAGATCTTTTGGAAGGCAGCATACCAACTGTGACTCCGATCGAACAAGTACGAGACGAGGGCAACTGCGGGGAGGTAACGAACCGTGGAGAGGAAGCCTGCGAATGTGCCGGTAAGCTGACAAAGAATCGTCGTCAGTCGCATTCTCGTCAAATCTGCGAGGCTACGCACAGAAACCCGATACAAGGCCGGTGTGGACAGGCGAGTGAGCCAAACATCACGAAGACGTCATCGTTCATCCGCATTGGTAAATCAGGAGCTTGCGCAGAGAAAGCCATACGTCTTATCCAGGGAGATCCGCCGCACGTATCTGTGATGCAGGCTTGCCTGCAAACAGAGCCGACATCGGTCAACGATGCTGGTGTGCGACGGAAGTCAGCAGAGGCCGTGGTACTGTTTCGTCGCATTCCAGCCACGACAGGAAGGGCCGAACCATGAAGAACAGGGAGGAGCGACCGACGGCCTCGGATCGAGGTGCCTCGCAGCAGACGTTCGACTTCGGCGACGAAGCAGAGCCTGTGCTGCCCGCGAATTTACTCCGCCAGGAGTTGACCGATCCGGCGTCCATCGACACGCCGTCCCTGAGCGTCTCATCTGAGACAGATTTGATGGAGCAAGTTGTTGATCCGCGAAATCTCGACCGTGCCTGGCGTCAGGTCAAAGCGAATCGGGGAGCCCCCGGTCCGGATGGCATGACGATCAAAGCGTTCGAGAGCTGGTGTCCCGAACACTGGCCTGCGGTGAAGCAACAGCTTATGGATGGCACGTATCGCCCGTCACCGGTGCGACGCAAAACCATTCCGAAAGAAGGTGGCGGTGAGCGATTGCTCGGCATTCCAAACGTGCTCGATCGACTCATCCAGCAAGCCATCTGCCAGGTCCTGACGCCGATCTTCGATCCGGGGTTTTCGGAATCGAGCTTCGGCTTTCGCCCCGGTCGATCCGCCCATGGAGCCGCGAAGCGGGTTCAGCAGATCATCCGGCAACGCCGTGAGTTTTGTGTTGATCTCGACCTCTCGAAATTTTTCGACAGAGTTCAACATGACGTCCTCATGAATCGTGTGAGCCGCAAGGTCCACGATGTGCGTCTGCTGCGATTGATCGGCCTCTACCTGCGAGCGGGCGTGATGGTCGAGGGTGTATTGCAACCGACGAATGAAGGCGCGCCGCAAGGCGGTCCTTTGTCACCACTGTTGAGTAACATCCTGCTGGATGATCTCGACAAGGAACTCGAACGCCGCCGGTTGAAGTTCGTGCGCTATGCGGATGACTTTGTCATCTTCGTTCGCCGCGAGCGGAGTGCTGTGCGCGTGTTTGCGTCGGTCCAGCGTTATCTGACGCAGCGTCTGAAGCTTGTGGTGAACGAGCAGAAGAGCAGCGTCAGACCGGCCCGAGGCTGCGAATTTCTCGGGTTCACCTTTGTTGGTCGGCGTGTGACGATCACCACCGCACCGAAGAAACTGAAAGCCTTCAAACGTCGCGTCAAAGAGCTCACCGGCCGCAGCCGTGGGATCTCGATGGAACGCCGTTTGACCGACCTCAATCGTTACGTGCGAGGCTGGATAGGTTACTTCGGTCTGGCTCAGCAGTTTGACGAATTCGTCAATCTGGATGGCTGGATTCGTCGCCGCATTCGGATGTGCTACTGGAAACAGTGGCGACGTCCACGCACGAAGGTTCGTAACCTCGTGCGACTCGGCGTGAATCTCGACATGGCGATCAAACACGCGATCAGTCGCAAGAGCTATTGGCGCTTGTCCCGGACACCCGCCATGCGCTACGCGATGCCGAACAAGTGGCTGGAGCAACTGGGATTACTTTCGCTCAAACAGCTTTGGTGCGACCTCGCTCCGCTTCGAGGAACCGCCTGATGCGGACCCGCATGTCAGGTGGTGTGGGGAGGGCCGTCAGCAATGGCGGCCCTTACCCGATTTAGGTGACGCGGCAGTGATACGCCCTATTTGAACGGAAACATTCTAAGGATATTCCACAGCGCGAAACAAGGTGCGCCTTGCGGAGCCCAGATCTCGGTTATCAAACCCTCGGGAGAGATCAGCGATAGGAATTGAAGTGTTGATTTCAGGTTCATCGGATCGCAATCAGACCTGTGTTCTAAAGGCATGCCCACTTGAAATTCGCAATCGACGTTGACTGAGTGTATCAATGATGAGTGTCTTGAGACGACAAGTGCCGTTGTCAAAACTGTCCATTTCTGTGGAGATTCCCTGAAGGCAATCAATGGTTTTCCCATAACCTTGGGCGTGCAGGCGGCGGCAATTTCGAGGATGGTGTCAGCTGGAATCGCGTCGCCAGTCAGGGCGACGTTATTCAAAGGCAACAGGCTTTTAAGACGCCACAAAACACGATTCTCGATCCAATGTTCCCGATCCATTTTTCCGAATCGATCAAAAACTGCGATTCAATACCCACCTAACGACACGGTTAACCGGGACGCGGCGTACCAACTTTCCATTTAATACCGCGCGGCCCGCGGCTCCGGTTGAACCGATTGTTC
>CAIJTV010000896.1:0-5428 GCA_903823635.1 uncultured Planctomycetaceae bacterium | reverse complement strand
GCCTTTCAAAGCCGGGTGACTTCAACTGGCGAGAGATTCTGAAAGACGCGGAGTGGCTGCACCTGACCGGAATTACTCCTGCGCTGTCGGCTTCTGCGGCTGAGGTGACCATTGAGGCCGCTCAAGTCGCAAACGCCATGGGAGTTCGCATCGCGTTTGACGTGAACTTCCGCTCCAAGCTCTGGCGCTGGGATAATACTCGTTCACCGCAGAAGCTGGCCGGGGAGACTTTGCAGGAGTTGATTCCGCTGGTCAGCCTGTTGATGGCCAACGAAGAAGACGGAAAATTGCTCGGTGTCACACTGCCACCGGCCACTGATACCAGTTCAGATAGCAGCCAGTTTCATATTGATCGTGCCATCAGCTTTACCAAAGCGATGACGAAGCGATACGCAAACATTGAACTCTTCTCGACGACGTTTCGCGAACAGCTTTCTGCGTCACACAATAATTGGGGAGCGATGCTGTACGACGCAAAAACAGGCGAAACAAATCTGGCTCCACTGAAGGACGGCGAATATCGCCCTTATGAGATTCGCAATATCGTGGATCGAGTTGGCAGCGGTGATGCATTTGATGCCGGGCTGCTCTTTGGGCTGACTCATCCCGAGTTCGATCATCAGCGAACGCTGGAGTTTGCCACCTCCGCCGCCTGCCTCGCTCACTCCATCGTCGGAGACTGCAACTTCGCGACTCAACAGGAGATCGAAGAGCTGACGCAGGGCTCGGGCAGCGGACGCGTTGTCCGGTGAGGATCCAAAACTAACATGCGATTGCGAGCTGTTGATTCAATGGGGTCTCACAACCCAAAACGTCAGTGAGGGATTAATTTGACGGTGTTATGCACGTAAAATCCCTCGCTGACGCGTTTTGAAGTTGCGCGTTTGTGCCTATCCCATTCGAATCGTTTTTTTATCAACCATTCACGGATGGCGGCTTCAGATTGATTCCCCGGAATTGATCTCGTGATCCATATCCAACGCCGGTGACGAAGAGCATGGCTTGCCAACAACGACAGCAGGAACTCCAGCGACTGTGCAATGCGGCGCGACGTTTTTGAGCACCACGCTGCCGGCTCCGACCTTCGCTCCTTCGCCGATTTCAACGTTCCCCAGAATCTTCGCGCCGGCTCCGATCAAAACACCGCGACGAACTTTAGGATGGCGATCACCGGTCGCTTTTCCGGTTCCTCCCAGAGTCACCTCGTGCAACAGCGACACGTCATCTTCGATCACTGCAGTTTCGCCGATGACAATCGAGGTTGCATGATCCATCAGGATTCCTCGCCCGATTCTGGCGGCCGGATGAATGTCGACGGCAAAGGCTTCCGAGATGCGATTCTGGAAATGCAACGCCAAAAGTTCTCGCCCTTGTCCCCAGAGCCAATGGGCGATGCGATATCCCGTCAGGGCGTGGACTCCTTTCAGAAACAAGAGTGGCACCAGACTGCATTTGATGGCCGGGTCACGCTCCTGGACAGCTCGAATATCCGCGCAGACGGCGTCAATAATCGAAGGATCCTTGGTCATGGCTTCCTGAATGACTTCTCGCAGTTGCATGGCTGTCAGTGTGCTGGAGGCCAGTTTTCCGGCGAGGTGGAAGCTGATCGCGTCTTCAAAGCGATCATGGTTAAGGACGGTAGCGTGCAGAAAACTGGCCAACATGGGCTCCGTCGCGGCTCGCTGCAGAGCGCGTTCGCGGATGGAGGACCAGATGCAGGTGTTTTCAGAAACAGTAGGGTTGCTCATTGAAGAATTCAGAATCCGGCGAAGTTTTATGGAACAACTGACGGAACACTCCACGCAGTCTGCGTTTATTGCGCCGTCATTGGGGCGGGCAAAAAAGGAGCCTGCCGTCTGTCTGGTCGAGGTGCGAACGACAGAGTATGATCATTTCGGAGGGTATCGTCACGGTTGCGGTGCCACGTTGTCGAGCAAAACTTTAAGGCGATAGTATGAAAAATCACATTCTGCGTTCGGCGATGATGTTTTCGGCGGGAGCCATCGCGATGGCGGCCGTTATGTACGCGGTGCCAGCCAAGCCGGCTCAGGCTCCGGTGGCCCACGGAAACGACAAGTTTTCCATGGCCACGGTTCCATTGCTCGAAACTGGCGTAAATGAAGCAGTGTTTGTCCTGAATCACCTGACCGGAGCCGTGGTTGGTAGCGCGCTGAATGAACGAACCGGCACGTTTACTCATCGATATCTGCACAATGTGGCCGCCGACTTCCAGACCGGCTCCAAGGATCCCAAGTACGCGATCGTCAGCGGTCCGGCGAATCTCCAAAGCACCGGCCCCAATGCGCCGGCCTTCGGTGTGCTCTATATTGCCGAACTTTCTTCCGGGAATGTGACTGCTTACGGGTTTCCACGCCCAACCAATCGCAACACAGGAGACCTGGCCATGGTGAAGATGGACTTCTTCAAGTTTGCCGATTCCGTGGGTAACTGATTTTTGTCGGCGCTGCTGAATGAACAGTGACAGAAGCACATTGCAGTCATCGGGTGGAAACATCCTGCTCAGAAGTGCAATTGTCACTGTTCTGGTTTTGCTCTGCAGTTTCCCGCTGCTGCTGCTATTCCTGAGCGCGTTTTCCGGCCCGATCGGCTTTCTTCTGATCATCACCCCGATGATCATTCTTCAGTTGCCTCTCGTTTGGATCCTGATCCGCTTCAAACTGTTGCCAAAGGTCGAAATGGGCCGGCCAACCGCCTCAACCGAATCGCCAAGCGACAACGCTGCGGAGTCAACGTACGAAGCATCGAGCGATGACATCTGAAACAGAATTTTCTGGTTTAACATCGCGTTGACAGTTTAACATCGCGTTGACATGGGTGTCCTGAACTTTGGAGGCGGCGTTGAAACACGCTGAACAGGAGCCGCTGCAGAGTTCCAGATACCCTTCTTAACGGCCTCCTAAGTCGCTATCGTCGCAGGAGCTATTTCCATGGCCAAGAACAAGGGTGCTCGCGCATCGGCAGCATCGGCGAAAGATCAGTCGGCCGTGAAACCGCATCGACATTCGATCGGCAGTTACTTAATTCAGCGACTGCAGGACTACGGTGTTCGCGATCTCTTTGGGATTCCGGGCGACTTTGTTCTGCAGTTTTATGGCATGCTGGAAGAAAGTCCCATTCGAGTCATCGGGACCACAAACGAAGCCTGTGCTGGATACGCCGCCGATGGTTACGCTCGCATCAACGGCATCGGCGCAGTCTGCGTGACGTACTGTGTGGGAGGATTGAGTCTCTGCAATTCCGTGGCCGGCGCTTACGCGGAAAAGAGCCCGGTCATCGTGATCAGTGGTTCGCCGGGAATGAGCGAACGTCGCAGTGATCCCCTGCTGCATCATCGCGTCAAGGACTTTAATACTCAGCGTGAAGTCTTCGAAAAGATCACCGTTGCCTCCGCGTCGCTGGAAGATGAGCTAACAGCGTTTCGTGAGATTGATCGATGCCTGGCAGCATGCGTTCGCTTTAAACGCCCCGTATTTCTGGAGCTTCCTCGCGACAAAGTGCTGGCCGTTCCGAATCATGAACATCACCCGCTGACCGAGGTTCATCTAAGCGATCCGGACGCCTTGCGCGAAGCTCTGGAGGAAGCTCGTGAATCCATCAAAGCGGCTCGTCGACCCGTGATTATCGCAGGAATAGAACTGCACCGTTTCGCTTTGCAGAATCAGCTACTGAAGTTTGCGGAACATAACAACATCCCGATCAGTGCAACGTTGCTGGGCAAGTCCGTCGTCAGCGAACGTCATCCGCTTTATCTGGGTGTTTATGAGGGAGCGATGGGACGCGAAGAGGTGCGCCGCTATGTCGAAGACAGCGACTGCATCATCCTGCTCGGTGCGTTCATGAGTGATATCAATCTGGGTGGCTTTACGGCTCAGCTTGACCCAGGCAAGTGCATTTACGCGACCAGTGAGAAATTGCGGATTCGCTATCATCATTTTCACGAAGTTCAGTTTGCGGACTTCATGAATGCGATCAGTGATAAGAAGTTTGCGATTCGGCGAGCAGCCCCGAAAGTCAGTCAGCCCGAGATCGCGGCATGGAAACCCAATTCGGCGGCTCTGATTACGATGAAGCGATTGTTTCAGAAGATTAATTCTGTGCTGGATGAGAAACTGGTTGTCGTTTCAGACACCGGAGATTCTCTGTTCGCCGCCGCTGATCTTTCGATTACTCAGCACACAGAGTTCTTGAGCACTGCGTATTACACTTCAATGGGCTTTGCGATTCCGGCGAGTGTTGGAGTGCAGGTCGCCAATCGCCAACTTCGTCCGCTGGTGCTGGTCGGCGATGGTGCATTTCAGATGACGTGTATGGAGTTGTCCACGACGGTGCGCCAGAAGTTTAATCCGATCGTGATCGTATTGAACAACAAGGGATACTCGACCGAGCGTTTCATTCAGGAAGGCCCATTCAATGATATCCACAACTGGCAATATCACAAGATGCCGGAATTGCTTGGCGCCGGCTGGGGCTTTGAAGTTCATACGGAAGGTGATCTGGAGAAAGCTTTCAAAGCCGCTTTTGCCAATCAGGATTCCTTCAGCCTCTTGAATGTCCATCTGGATAAGCTTGATGTCAGCCCTGCCCTCAAACGCCTCGCAGCACGCTTGGCAACCCGCGTCTAAAAAAGAGGACATTCTACCTATTGCATAAAGCAGAGTGTCCCCTTTGTAGTCCAGTTCGCGAACACGATCCTTGAGCACTTGTTGATTGTCGGAATACGGGCAAAGTCTTAATCTACCCCTATGCCAACTGAACGGTTGTTCGTCTCGTGTCATTCAACTCATCGGAATACTTCGGTATGAGCACTTCAAATCAGAATCCGTTTGCGAACGATCCCTTCAATCCGTATGCAGCGCCGGAAACATCGGGATTTGCAATTGAGAACTCGGCGGACGGGCCACCACTGGCGACTCGTAGCCAGCGGTTCGGTGGAGCATTTATTGATGGGTTGTTGATGCTGCCAATCATCGCTGTTGTGTTTTATCTGACCGCAATTTCAGCAGTTGTCGCACCCGGAGGTGCTGCACCCGAAGTACCATTTTGGATCACGCTGATCATTGTCCCCATATCCATTGCCTGGTTCCTGATTCTGCACGGCTACTTACTTGCCACGAAGGGGCAGACGATTGGCAAAATGGCTGTGGGCACCCAGATCGTAGACGCTGAGACAGGGGCGCTTGTGCCACTGCTGCCGCTGTTTCTAAAACGAAATGTTTCCATGCAGGCATTAGCAATGATTCCGTTTGTGGGGAACGTCATTGCCCTGATTGATGCATTGATGATTTTTCGAGCAAGTCGCAGATGCCTGCATGATGATATCGCAGGAACAAAGGTCATCGTTTATCAGCCACGCTGATCTGTGCTGGAAGTAAAAAGGGGACATTCCTCCTTAAGAATAACGTAGAAT
>CAIJTV010000895.1:0-13913 GCA_903823635.1 uncultured Planctomycetaceae bacterium | reverse complement strand
CGAATCCGTCGCAATCTTGAAATCCACTTCCGCGCCAACACTGCGACCAATCCAGTTGCGCTGCATCAGCTTAATCGCTTCGGACCATGTCAGCGGATCGAGTTCATTCGCGAGGCGATCGCCATACGCAGTAATTCGCAGCATCCATTGTTTGAGCGGCATGCGGACAACCGGATGGCCACCGCGTTCGCTCTTGCCGTCGATGATTTCTTCATTCGCCAAAACCGTGCCAAGGGCAGGGCACCAGTTCACCGGCGCGTCGGAAACATAGGCGAGTCGGTGCTTGTCCTGATAACGGCGAACGGCCTCGGTGCCGGACGATGTCACGTCGGACGGAATCGGCAACTCACTAATCGGCCGACCTTTGCCTTTTCGCTTCACGCCATCGGGGCCCGTCCATTCATATTCCGAGTCATACCAGGTGTCGAAGATCTGCAGAAAGATCCACTGAGTCCAACGGTAGTAATCCGGATCTGTCGTCGCGAGTTCTCGCTCCCAGTCGTAGCTGAACCCGAGCATCTTCAACTGACGCTTAAACGTCGCGATGTTCTGATTCGTCGTTTCGCGAGGGTGTGTGCCTGTCTTGACCGCGTGCTCTTCCGCTGGAAGTCCGAATGCATCCCAACCCATTGGATGCAGAACATTCAAGCCCTTCATCCGCGAGTAACGGCAGACAATATCCGTCGCGGTGTAACCTTCCGGATGCCCCACATGCAATCCGCTGCCGGAGGGGTAGGGGAACATGTCGAGAACGTATAGCTTCTTCTTATCCGAAACAGCGTCCTCGGTGCGGAAGGTCTGGTTTTCGTCCCAGTATTGCTGCCAGCGGGATTCAACGGGTTTGAAGTCGTAACGGGGCATGGGGAGACAGTTTTCAGTGTTCAGTTTTCAGTGTTCAGACAGCTGCAATCGGCGGGACACGGTAGAGCAAGAGTCTGATGTCCCGGTCGACCGGCAAATCCCGTCGGCGGAGCGACAGGGCTACGGTAATTCCCGGAAGTCTATTGAACCGCATCGGCGATGCAACAGGGTCCATATTTTCACGATTCCCGGAATGGTCTATCCTTCGTCCAGATCGCAGACACTGTGCCAAGGAAAATGCCATGAGCTACAAACAACTTTTCCTCCTGATTCTGACAATTTGGTCCGCAGAACTGTGCACGAGGCTGCTGTTTGATGCACTCCTGAAGCCACAGATGGAGTATCGCACTTACTACCTCGAAACCGACAAATATGGTCGATTTCTGGGCGAAGACATCAACGAAGAGGTCGGTGACCGAGGCTGGCAACTGGTCTCCGCAGTTCCGAATCCGCATAACAAAGAAGAAATGATCCTCTTCTTCCAGCGAAGGATCCTGTAACCGCAACTCACCCGACACTGGACCGTGAACGCCGGTTGCGGTACGAATGCGGCATTCTTCCGCCATTCGTTCCAGAAAGTTTCCCATCATGTCGGCCAGCGCGGCTTCGCCTTCTGCTTCTTCAAAACTCATTACCCACGCATTTTTGCAGCGGCTGAAAAGTATCGTTGGACCAGACCGCCTGCTGGATGCTCCGGATGAGCTGGTTGTTTACGAGTGCGATGGATACGTCGTCGAAAAGAATTCTCCGGACATCGTCGTATTCCCGGTGAACAGCGACGAAGTTGTTCGGATCGTTCGTGAATGCAATCAGTTTGGCGTTCCGTTTGTCGCGCGAGGAGCCGGAACTAGTCTGGCCGGAGGATGTCTGCCCGTCGGTGGCGGAGTCATGATTGCTCTGGCCAAAATGAATCGTATTCTGGAAATCAATCAGCGCGATCGTTACGCCGTCGTTGAACCAGGCTGCGTCAATGTTCGACTGACCAGAGCGCTTGCCGGCAGCGGCTTTCATTACGCTCCTGATCCCAGCAGTCAGGGAGCCTGTACGATCGGAGGCAACGTCGCGACGAATTCCGGCGGCCCGCATACTCTGAAATATGGCGTGACCGTCAATCATGTGCTTGGCGTTGAATTTGTCAGCTCAGACGGTCAACTGATTCAATTCGGTGGTCCCTGTGGGCGAGGCAATGAATTCGATCTGACCGGTTTGTTCGTCGGCAGCGAAGGCACGTTCGGCGTTGTCACGAAAGTGTGGGTCAAAATCACACGAGATCCTGCGGCCTGCCGCACCATGCTGGGTATCTTCAATACCGTTGCTGATGCGACTCAAGCCATCAGCAGCATCATCGGCGCCGGCATTATCCCTGCCGCACTCGAAATGATGGATCAGGGAATTATCGGTGCTCTGGAAGAAGCCTTCTCGTTCGGTTTCCCGCTGGATGCCGGAGCTGTCCTGATCATCGAAGTCGATGGACTGGACTGCGTTGTTGAAGACGAAGCGGTAACCATTATCGATCTCTGCATGCAAGCCGGTGCCAGAGAAGTGAAGCGTTCGAAAACCGAGGAAGAACGCCTGATGCTGTGGAAATGCCGCAAGCAGGCCTTTGGAGCCATCGGTCGTCTGGCTCCAAGCTGTTGTACTCAGGACGGCGTTGTTCCGCGTACACGACTGCCGGAGATTCTTGAGTTCATCACCGAAACTGGCCGACGCCACAACATCCGCATCGTGAACGTCTTTCACGCGGGCGACGGCAATATTCATCCCATTTTGCTATTCGACGAACGTGATAAAGATCAGATCCATCGAGTCATTGAAGCCAGCGAAGAAATCCTGAACCGCTGCATTGATCTTGGCGGCAGCGTGACCGGCGAACATGGAATCGGCGTTGAAAAAATTAGTCTAATGAAGCGGCTGTTCACGGAAACCGATCTGGAAGTGATGACCGACATTCGTACAGTCTTCAATCCGAAAGGACTCTGCAGCCCAGGAAAGATGTTACCGACCGCAGGCGGCTGCGGTTCTGAGAATCCGATCAAGGTTTCACCGTCTCGTCGTGCCGCGTTTTGAAGAATCGGCGAAAGAGCTTCTGCTCGCGGCAAAGATTGAGGCGTTCTTCGATGATGTGCCCCGCGAACAACCAGCCTCCATGCAGACAGAGTAGTGCCTATGAATACCGAATTCGTCAGCGTTATTCCGATTCTGCGAATCTTTGATACCGTCAAAGCCAAAGGCTTCTACGTTAGTTTTCTTGGTTTCACTGTGGATTGGGAACACAAGTTCGACGATCGATCACCCGTGTATTTGCAGATCAGCAAGAAGAATCTCATTCTGCATTTGACCGAACATCACGGCGACTGCTGTCCGGGCTCGACAGTCTTTGTTTGGATGAAAGGCATCGAAGAGTTTCACTCGACCATCACATCGCGTGGCTACGGCTACATGCGGCCGGGCATCGAGAAGACGTTTTACAACAGTCTGGCGATTGAAGTGACCGACCCGTTTGGCAACCGTATTCGCTTCAACGAAGATCTGACAGACAGGGCCGAGGCGAGTCCCGCAATCGAACGGTAGTACTTCGCAAATCTCCATTTCTCCGTAGGATGGGCATTCTTGCCCGTCGCAAGTTTGTCGGACAAGAATGTCCAACCTACAGTCGGCACCACGAAAAACTCAACCGCGCCGTGATCACATCCACTCTTTAATCGGATGGCCTTCCACCAATCGAACCGGACGACCGTCCGGAGCCTGAGCAATCAGGTCGCTCGGAATACCCAGTTTTTCGTAGATGGTCACGGCGAGGTCCGCCGTGAGATATTCATCTCGAATCGGTCGGCCGCCTTCTTCGTCAGTCGCACCGAGTACCGCACCGCCCGGAATTCCGGCACCCGCCATAATCGCAAAGCCTGCACTCGCCCAGTGATCGCGCCCACTGGCCGAGTTAATCACCGGCGTACGTCCGAAGTCGGTGAGCCAAACTACCAGAGTTGTGTCCAGCAGACCACGAGTTTCCAGATCCTCCAGCAGTGCCGGAAGTCCCTGATCGATTGGCGGAATTCGATTATTCTTGAGCGACTTAAAGTTGTCCTGATGAGTATCCCAGCCGCCATCCGTGACAGTGACAAAGCGAACGCCGCTTTCAATCATGCGGCGAGCCAGCAGGCAACTCTGACCAAACTTGTGTCGTCCGTATCGATCGCGCAGCGCTTCTGTTTCCTGATCAATCTGAAACGCGGCTTTAGTTTCCGGAGCGGTGATCATGTTGAACGCCGCTTTGAAGTTTTCATCGAGGGCATCATAAGCTTCGGCCTGAACGTCAGCCTGTCGCTGCAGGTTGTCCAGAGACGCCAGCATTCGTTTGCGCCGATCGACTCGACCTGACGTCACTCCGTTGGGGAAACTGATATCACGAACGTTGAAACCTTTTGCATTGGGGTCTGCCAGAATTTCAAATGCATTGTGCTCGAGGCCCAGAATTCCGGCAGAGCCACCACCGAATCGTTTATCAACCGAACTGCCCAACTGCACGAAAGCTGGCAGAGCAGACTTAAATCCTTTGTACCAGCTAACGACTGATCCGTAGGTCGGGTAATGCAACGATGGATTCAACTTGCGACCAGACATTGCAAACTGATCGGCCACACCATGACTGCCGTTTTCCGGGTTCCAGCTTCGCAGCAACGCATAGCGATTCAGTGACCGAGCCATGTTGGGCAGGATCTCGGTGAACTGAACTCCGGGGACCGCCGTATTGATAACACCGAATTCACCCTTCACACTCACCGGAGCATTCGGCTTTGGATCAAATGTGTCATGGTGACTGGTTCCACCCTGTGTCCAGATCAGGATGCAGTTCATGTCCTTACCGCCAGCCGCTGCGGGTCGCCCTTCGGTTGCCATCGCAGTCTTTGCAGCAAGCAATGTCGGAAGACTCAAACCCAAACCGGTGAGACTACCGATCTGCAGCAGACCTCGGCGAGTCACTCGTTCACAGTCACGAAGATTACGTGGTGCAAAACCGAACATGGCTTTGATTCCTGAGCAAAGATATAGAGGCAGGCGAGAGCAGGGGGGATCGAATACCGGCGGGCAGAACTCTGAAAGCATACTCCAGGAAAACCGTTCTGTGCCAGTCTGGAAACCTGACGGAGGGCTAAATCACAAATTTCCGACAAGGGTCTTCCGATGCCATGGCTTGCATTGAGGACGGCGAAGAATACCGGGGATTCGGAATTTACGGTCACCGTCCTCCAGGAAGTACAGACATGGAGGTTGGCAATTGGCGTTTCAGAAGGCCATAATTCAAGCCCCGCGTTTATTTCCCGCCTTCGGAGTCCCTGCTATGCCTCTTCAACTCCGCGCATTTTGTGCTGCTCATTCAGCCAACTGCAATTCCTGTGATGACTCTTTGAGCGGCCCGGCGCTAGCCGCCGGTGAGAATGAGGCATCTGTCACGACACCCGTGGCTAGCGCCATTCGGCTCACAGAGCGGGTTCGTCGCGCGACTTTGATGATCGCTTCACTGACGTGCGTGGCCGTGCTCAACGTCAATCCTGCAGAAGCCGCGTCCTCAACTGTTGCAGCGATCACAGTCACCCCAACCGCAGTCTCCCTCAACGGCAACTTTAGTGAAGCTCAGTTGCTGGTCGCTCGCCCCAACAACGAAGGCACGCTGGATAAGCGATCGGACGATCTGACAACATCCTCGAAGTATGTTTCTTCTGACAACAAGATCGTGACCGTTTCTGAATCCGGAAGACTTCTGGCCACAGGCAATGGTTCAGCCACAATCACGGTGGCAAACGGTGAGTCATCTCAAACTGTGACGGTACAGGTTGCAGGCGTTGAGGAGCAACCGAAGGTCGGATTCGACAGCCATATTCGGCCGATCATCAGCCGAATGGGATGCAACGCGGGTGCCTGTCATGCAAGTCAGTTCGGCAAAGGTGGCTTTGTGCTTTCGGTTGTCGGTTTCGATCCGGATCTCGACTACAACGCCATGGTTCGCGATCGCCAACAACGTCGAGTCAGCCTGGTACAACCGGAAGAGAGCCTGTTGATTCGCAAACCGACTCTGCAAGTCGCTCATGGTGGTGGCAAGAAACTGGTTGTCGGTTCAACACCTTACAACACGATGCTCGCGTGGTTGAAGACTGGTGCCCCAGGTCCGAAGCCGGATGCTCCGACGATCAAGAAGCTGTCCGTTGAACCGAAGGAACGTATTGCAGCTCCGGAACATACTCAGCAGTTGCGAGTCTTCGCCGAATACAGTGACGGAACCACGCGAGACGTCACGGGCTGGGCCAAATTTGACTCCACCGATGACGCGGTGCTCTCTGTAACGTCCGACGGACTTGTCACGGTCGAAGGTCGCGGTCAGGCTCCTATTATGGTTCGCTTCGAAGGCCAGGCAGACATTGCCATGTTCGTTTCGCCCTACGGTCCTGAGCCAGACCTGAAAGACTGGAAGAATCAAAATTTCATGGATGAGTTTGCCGTAACCAAATTCAAGGAGCTTGGCATTACTCCGTCTGGACTCTGTGACGACGCCACTTTCGTTCGTCGTGCCTTCCTTGATGCGATTGGGACATTGCCTTCGCCGGAACAGTCTCGAACCTTCATAGCAGACCAGGATCCCGAAAAACGACCAAAGCTGATTGACTCGTTGCTGGGCCTGACCGGGAATCCAGACCTTGATCGATACAACGATCAGTATGCCGCAGTCTGGACCTTAAAATGGTCCGATCTGCTGCGAAATACAAGCAACGGCGATGCCTCCGACGAACAGCGCATGTGGGCGATGCATAACTGGATTCGGGATTCCTTCCGAGTGAACAAGCCGTTCGATCAGTTTGTACGCGAACTGATCACGGCCAAGGGATCAATCTTTTCAAGCGGGCCGGCCAGCTACTTCCAGATCAACAATAACTCCGCAGACCTCGCTGAATCAACCGCTCAATTGTTTCTGGGCGCCAGACTGCAATGTGCCAAGTGTCATCATCATCCCTTTGAAAAATACAGCCAGGCTGACTACTACGCCTTTTCTGCATTCTTCTCGCGAGTTGGCAACAAGAACAGCGAAGAATTCGGACTGTTCGGACGCGAAACCGTCGTGATGGTTCGCTCGACGGGGGATGTCCGACACCCGCGCACCGGGAAAGTTCTGAAGCCAAAGCCGCTGGATGGTGAAGAGGTCGATCACGAGCTGGATCGCCGGATTCCGCTGGCCGCCTGGCTGACATCGAAGGACAACCGCGACTTCGCTCGATCAGTCGTCAACCGGTATATGTCTTATCTTTTGGGTCGTGGGCTTGTCGAGCCGGTCGATGACATGCGTGCGACAAATCCGCCAACAAATCCAGCGATGATGGAGGCTCTGACCGATCACTTTATCGCCAGCAACTTTGATCTGAAGCAGCTGGTGCGAACCATCATGTCTTCACGCCTGTATCAGTTGCAGTCTCAGCCAACGACAGAGAATGTCTCGGATAACAAGTTTTACACGCACTTCAAAGTCAAACGCGTTGGGGCAGAACCTCTGCTGGATGCGATCGACGTTGTCACAGCAGCCCCTACTAAATTCAAAGGTCTGCCACCGGGAACGCGAGCAATCGAATTGCCGGACGGTGAATACCCGGACCACTTCCTGATGACATTCGGGAAGCCGCGTCGAGTCAGTGTGTGCGAATGCGAACGCATGCCCGATGAAAATCTTGGTCAGGCGCTGCACACTTTGAATGGTGACATCATCGCCACGAAACTGGCCAGCAAAACAGGGCGAGTCACATCGCTGTTGGCGACTCAAAAAACAGATGCTGAAATCGTGCAGGAACTTTACATGGTCACACTCAGCCGTGAACCAGGTGAAGCGGAACTGAAGGCATCACTGGGATTTCTGCCGGAGGCCGCCAGTCGCCAGGAATTCTTTGAAGATCTTCTGTGGACTCTGATCAACAGCAAACAATTTTTGTTCGTGAGGTAACCGCCATGCAGAGAGTTCTTCTTGCCGTTGTTGCATTCACGACCCTGACTTCTCAAGCCCTGGCTCAGAAGTCGTATCCGATGCTGATGAATCTGTCGACCGCCGCCATTCAGGTGGGGCAGGCATCGGAGCACACAGTTGAATCACGCTACAGCATGTTCGGAGCCAATCAGGTTCTGATCTCCGGGGAAGGTGTGACGGGTGAAGTGATCACTCCGATGGAACTTGGCAAGGACGGCAAGGAACCCGCACTGACTCAGATCAAGTTGAAGTTCGCTGTGGCGGCGGAGGCGATGACGGGAGTTCGGGATTTTCGCATCATCGGCCCAACCGGCCCAAGTACCGTTGGTCAGATCGTGATCACTCGCGATCCTGTGATTGTGGAAGATCCAAAGAACGATACTCAGGAAACTGCTCAGGCTGTTGTCGCTCCCGGAACAATCTGCGGATGTGTTGAGAAGGCGGAAGATGTCGACTTCTATCGCTTCAAAGTTGAACAGCCGACTTCGCTGACATTCCACTGTCTTGCGATGCGCCTTGAAGATCGGATCCACGACCTGCAGACGCATGTGGACCCTATCATCGCGATTCGTAGTGCGAAGACCGGATCGACTTTGGCTGCAGCAGACAACACCTTTGCCGCAGATCCGTTTCTGTCTCATTCCTTTGAACCGGGCGAATATCTGCTGGAAGTTCGCGACGTCCGTTATCAGGGCAACAAGTACTGGAACTATGTTATTGAGGTCAGCAATCGTCCGTTCATCTCGCAGGTCTATCCGACGATCGTGGGTGTTGGACAAACCACCGCATTGCAGCTGGTCGGTTCGAATGTGACTGAAACCCCGGCGATTGATTATCCTGCTCCCGGACAATTGTCGGATGCCGGTGATGCCAGTTGCACACTGGATGTTTCTCTGTCATCGAATGGCAGCCAATTGAATCCTGTGCCCGTTGTGGTCACAACACTGCCGGTGACTTTAGAACCAACCGGAGACAACAACGCCGTCGCAACCGCGGCGCCCATTACCGTTCCGTCTGCGGTCAGTGGACGCATTGAGACAGAAGCCGACATCGACTGCTATGCATTCGATGCCAAAAAGGACGAACGAATCAGCATCGAAGTATTGGCGCGCCGCAACGGTTCGGCATTGGATTCGATTGTGCGTTTGTTGAACGACAAGGGAAACCCCGTGATCGAGAACGACGATCTGCGTCAGTGGGGCCGAAGAACTCTGCAGGATTCCCTGATCGAAAACTGGACCGTGCCTGCAGACGGGCGGTACACGATCGAAGTCCGTGACGTCCATCTTCGCGGTGGCGCGGAATATGTTTATGGTTTGGAGATTACTCGCGCGACGCCGCAGTTCGATCTGGTGATGGACAGCGATAAATCCTGGCTCACTCCCGGCAGCTGTGCGGCCATCTTCGTCCGCGCTGTGCGACGCAACGGATTTGACGGCGAAATTCAGCTGCAAATTGAAGGCTTACCTGAAGGAGTCACGGCTACGTGCGGAAAAATTCTGCCAGGCACGGCTGTTGATGGCTGCATTGTGCTGGAAGCTGCCGCCGATGCAAAACCCTTCGCCTCCAACGTGCAAATTCGTGGTATTGCAACCATTACAAAAGAGGGACAAGAACCAATCACTCTGAACACGCTGGCTCAACCGATGCAAGAGATCTACATGCCCGGCGGCGGTCGCAGTCACTATCCCGTCGAAATGCACACGGTTGCCATCGGCCTTCCATCAGACATTCGCGATGTTCGGCTGAGCAATTATGACGTCGTATTGAAGCCGGGTGAATCTGTGAAGATTGACGTTGAACTGACCAGAGCTGACGGCTTTGACAAGAACGTCACCCTGGATCTTCTGTATCAGCATTTGTCTTCGGTGTTCGCAAATACTTTGCCGACCGGAGTCACGATCGATGCAAAGAGCAGTCAGACTCTGCTGACGGGAACCAACAGTAAAGGTTCGATCACTCTGACCGTCGACAAAGAGGCCAAGCCAGTCGATCACCAGCAGTGCTGCATCATGGCCAATGTTTCGATCAATTTCGTTATGAAAGCCACCTACAGCAGTCGCCCCATTATGATCACGGTTGTCGCACCCTGACACGGTTCCGACCGCAACTCGCGCAAACTCAAAAAAGGCGGGCCGCAAACTCGTCGCAAAATGACCCGGAGGGGCAACGCTCAATTGGTTCCTGCCCTCCTTTTCGAGTCACCCTTCACTACTGCAAACAGTCGCGAGGCCTTACGGGAACTGACGTCCTGACATGTGTTCGGCTGGAGCGATTTTGAGGACCATGGATGGGGAATAACCCACAGCATTTCGGGAATAACGTGTAATCCACGTTGCAGGTTATCGATGAAACAGCGATGGAGCTTACAGGTGCTCTGTCAACCTGAGATCAAGAGCTGCAAAGAGCGAAGGGGTCCGGGACTAATCGTGAGAGGCAACTTGTCTGCGATCTCTTGTCCTCCCTTGCCCTCTCAAAAGTTGACGGAGCTCCAGAGCATTTGAGTCGAAGTGGCCTAAATGAGTACCTCGGATAAGATCTTGCTTAATGTCAACCGCTGACCCAACTCAAAATCGAGACTCAGCGATTCTGACTGCGCTGGTTCAGACGGACTCAACAGCCTGGTGTTTCCTGCTGGCTGATGACCGTGAAGACGTCCGATGTTCACGGGCATTCCTGACACTTTGGAACATCAAAGCTCATTCTCAACAGACCGCTGGAATCTTCAACGAATCTCGCCGCACGATCGCCCAGGCTCTGAAACTGCAGGGAATCGATGCCGAGGACTTTTTTGTTTTTGCAATGTCTGGCGGCCACGACAATCGGCAGCCAATCTATTTGCTGCGACGAGATCTGCCAAAGGTTGGCGTCATCATCACAGCGGTGAAGAATGGCACTCATGTCATCGGACAACTCGTCCGGTTTCAGGAATTCGTTGACGCAACGGCCCTGGAAACTCTGATGCAGGAAGTATCCAGTTCGCAGCAACAACTGGAAATCCTGTCCCAGCGTGAGCGTGAAGTTCTTCACATGGTTTACGAGGGCCGGACCAACAAGGCCATTTCAATCGCCGCACAGATCAGCGAAAAGACGGTCGAGAAACATCGCGCAAGAGCCATGCAAAAGCTGGGAATCAGCTGCACCGCTCAGCTGTTTCGACTCGTTTCCAAAGCATGGATGCTGTCTGATATCCTCAGAACCCAACGCGGCCCCGTTACTGTTGAATCCGCAGAGACATTTCCTGCAGCCAAACAGCACCCGCCGCTCGCCTGCGACGAGAAATAATCCTGATCTCGGAGTAGGCGGTCTTGCTTACCAGGAGTCTTCAGGAAAGAGCCCCATTTCATGCATTCAGTTTCTGAGGCATTGAGCATCATCCTGCAACGTGTTCAGCAAAGAACAGCCGAGCCTGTTTCACTGAGAAACAGCTTGTCGCGAGTTCTGGCTGAGACGCTCTATGTCCCATATGATTCTCCGCTGTTCGATAAGTCGCTGATGGATGGATTTGCGGTCCATGTCAAGACGGTTGATACATCAGGAGTCGACTTGCAATCTCAGCCACAAATGTTTGATGTGGTCGAAGTGGTGACGGCGGGCAACTTGCCAACGATTGCTCTGACAGAGAATCTGGCAACACGAATCATGACAGGGGCTCCACTGCCCGACGGCTGCAATTGCGTAGTTCCCATTGAGCAAACTCTGTTTGACGAAGCCCGTCCTGAGACAGTCACAATTCCTCGATCCGCGCTGAGACAGGATGCTTGCCTGATTCGTCGTGGAACTTCCGCGGCGGCCGGATCTGTTCTGCTGGAAAAAGGCACTCGACTTCAGCCACAACAGCTGGCTGCTCTGGCTGAATTCGGTTTCAGTACGATCCTGGTCGAGTGTCGTCCGTCGGTCGCCGTGTTAGCGACAGGAAATGAATTGACCTCGATCGACGAACCTCTCATTCCAGGCCAGATTCGCAATTCGAATGAACCCATGCTGGTCGCTCAAATCACAGCTTGTGATGCGCTGCCGGTCGCTCTGGGGATTGCTCGCGATGACGAGCAGGAACTACGGAACGGAATTCTCAAGGGACTGCAGAACGACTTTCTGTTACTGACTGGAGGAGTGTCCGCCGGGATTCTGGATCTGGTGCCTCAACAGCTGAAGCTGGCCGGAGTCACCCAGATTCTGCACGGAGTTCACATGAAGCCTGGAAAGCCATTATGGTTTGGAGTGTTTGAGCAGGGGTCTCATCGCTGCCTTGTTTTTGGTCTTCCTGGAAACCCTGTCAGCAGCCTCGCCTGTTTTGAACTCTTTGTGCGACCGGCCCTGCAGCAATTTTCAGGGGTTGCTTCGTCCGCAGCACCACTCATCGCTTCGCTGGAAGAATCCGCTCAGGTGTTCGGGAACCGCCCCGTTTATCATCCCGCGAAGATTCAGATTCAAACGGGCCGTTTGACCGTTCGACAAGTTCCCTGGAGCGGTTCATCGGACCTGAAAGCGACAGTTGATGCCAACGGGATGGCACTGCTGCTTCCCGAACACGGGCTTTACAGTCCCGGGGAAACGGTCAAAATCTGGCTGTGGGGCGACCAGCGTCTGCTTTAATCCCGTAGGCTTGGCTTCAGACGGACTACAGCAACTCTGCCGCTTGCAAGTCGTTGATTGAATCGTTTAACGGCAAGCCGCAGGAATCGTCGCCCGATTTCGCCTACGCCTGCGGCTTGCCGTTGAACGAGAACGCTCAATACTCGACGACTATTAACACGCTGCTTCCCCCCAAGGCGCGATGGATGAGCCCCATGCTCACAGCTGGAGGAGTTCTCAAAGTCAGCCCCGCAGCACACGACTTTAGGCAGCAGGTCGGCAAATGTTTGGGCAACTGCGGCCGATTCGCTTGTCATTCGGAGTAAAACGCGAAGAATCTGACCTGCCTGATCTCCGCAGGAGATAAACATCCGATACCCGAGGGAGTCCTGCAACTCCTGCGATCAGAACAATCGACAGGCCCATTCGTTTCAGGGGCGATGCCCCTGTTAGAACTTGTTTTTTAGTCCGTCTTGACCCTCGAAGGGTCTGGATTGGCCTGATGACTGTAGTTTACTGCGGTCACTGGCCGCGTTGGCAGGAACTCTGCATGACGAGTCCGGTTTCTGGCAATCAGAATGATCCCGAGCGGGATCAGATGATTGACACCTACTATCGCGAGCATTCTCGCGAGTTGTGGGCCCTCTTTTATTCTATGTGCAGCGATGCTGAGCGTGCGTATGACGCCGTTCAGGAAGCATTTCTGCGCTACTATGACTATCACGGGGAGCCGGTTCGCGATTTGCGAGCATGGTTACTTCGAGTTGGTCAGAACTGGTTGCGGGATGTCGCTCGCAAGAAGAGCAATTCCTGTGGCTTGTTGCCTGGCATGGACGATTTTGCTGGTCATCGTGAATCTGCAGAAGACATTCTCAGACTCTCGGAACGACAGGGGCAGATTCGAAAGGCTATGCAGGAACTGAATGAAGACGACCGGAAAGTTCTGGTCATGAAATACTCGATGGACTGGTCCGCAGCTCAAATGGCAACCGTTATGGATTGCAGTGCAGCGGCAATCGACATGAGGCTTTCGAGGGCACGACGCCGTCTGGCCGAAGTACTGACTGAACAGGGGTTTGAATATGAATGATTCATCCAACAATCGATCCGCCGGCAAGATTCCGTCCGAAGAGCAGATGGACGGACTGCTGAAAGACTTCTTCAAACTGGAAACCCCATCGGGCCTGAACCGCCCCTTCCGTCGACCTGTCGTCGGTCGCCAGCAGGACACGGCAGCCTCATTGGTGACGCTGTCGACGTCTGAGCCAACTGTAGCTCCTCGCAGCCACAAAATGGTCGTCGCCAGCGCCATTGCGGTTCTGGCGATGTCACTGATTGTGGCGATGAAGGTTCAGACTCCATCATCGTCCGGCAGCAGCACTGCAGCGAATACACGGCCGACCGAGCCAACGGAGAAGCTGATGCTCGTTTCCCCCAAGGGCGATGCACCATCAACACAGGTTATTGGCGAAGATGG
>CAIJTV010000894.1:0-2037 GCA_903823635.1 uncultured Planctomycetaceae bacterium | reverse complement strand
GGCAGAGTGGTGCGATGTGCGACTCGTGGAGAATCTGGTTTCGTCGTCGATTCTTTCTGGCGAGGAAACCGAATGGAAGCTGATGGAACTGCGGAGCGATCTTGCGGGCCGCCGCGAAGTGCGTTTCGAAGCCGACGTGGGCCAGGAAACGCAGGACCTTGGTTTCCGTGCCACGACGGATGTGCTGCTGAAGGTGAATCCGTCTGCACCATCAGCCGAAACACGTTAACGTCAGGCTGTTTTTTTGCTTCAAGCCGAGTGCCAGCACACTTCGGCTAATTTGATTGAACCAGGTTGCTGTCTGGGCTCGTTTGTTGTGTATCACCCGGTGTGTTCAGGCAGCAGCAGGAGATTGCCGTCTTTTTAAAACCGCACCGGCTACCGTTGAGTTTGTCATCGCTGCAGGTCGTCTGCGTCTACGAGCGTCAAAGAGTATCTTCAGACGCCCGAGATCATCAAATTCAAATGCATGCGTCTGCAAAAAAGGATTCATCATTGAGGATTTTCTTTCCGGGTTTATTTCACGTGAGTTGTTTGCCGGACATTACCGCCAAGCGAGGACTCGAAAGATCCCTTCACGCTGCTTGATGCGATTCGGCAATGTGAGCAAGCGGTCGCGGAAGATGGCCAGGACGAGTCCGGAGCCAAAGATCATTCCACCGCCTATCGTGATTGCCAGTGCAACAGTACTCAGACGGCCCCATGGAACGAACAGTGCCAGCGTAACGAAGTACAGCATGGTCATGCCGGTGCCCGCGACCGTTGTCGATTTCAGTTGAAACATCACGCCGGTCGCCAGCAGTGCAATGCTGATCGCAAGGAATCCGAGTTCATTCAGCGGCAGGAATTCGCCGCGCGATCTATCGAGAAGCGTAGCAATGGCCAACGGCAGACTTGCCAGTAACGAGCCAAACAGCAGGCTCATGCTGACCAGATCAGACTGCTCGTCCTGTTCTTTGAACCAGCCGAGATGTCCAATTGTCAGCAGGATTAAACCGCTCACAACGCAAAACAATTCGAGCTGCTGTCCAGGGCTCAGGTCGATCAAACGATGAACCGCCAGTAACATCACAATGCCCTGAGCGATTGTTGTCACTGAGTACCAGTTGCGCCCAGCCGGGTGCCGTGTGATCAGTAACGAGACCCCGCTAATGGACAGCATGGCGAAGCAGAATCCGGCGAATTTCCAGTCTATCTCGGCACCGGAATGACTGGCGAAGCGACTCAGGCCGAAAAAGACGGACGAGACAAACGCAAGACTCAACACGGCATTCGCCGACTGGAACAGAGCTTCGGAAAGTGAACCGGCAACGGTCTTCTCCAGCAGTGACAGGCGATAGATGATAAGCATCAGCAATCCGGTGATTGCAAAGGCCAGGATATATCCCTGTGTTCCCAGACCCACATAGTGCAGCAGTTGCCAGAAGGCGGCACACGTTGTCAATGCCGACAGGTAGACGCACCAGGTCTGGCGGCGGAAGTAAGTGGCAAGTCCATAAAAGACCGCAGCTTCAGTAAAGAACAATGCCAGCAGCAAATGCCCACGCCCGTTGGCTGAGGACGTCAGGCTCTGATAAGAAGAGGCCAGCGATGAAACCAGCATCAATCCGGCAGCCACATGAGCGGCCCACAACAGAGGCGTCGCGGGTGATCGATCCGCATAGAGTCGCGATGCCACAAGGTAGGCGATGGGGATCAACATCACGATCGGAGCATGACTCTGCCACTGATTCAGCCCCATCGCCGCCAGAGCAGCCACGGCTGCCACCATCGTTGCAGCACCTGTGGCGAAGAAGTAGCCGGTGGTCAGTGGCAGTGATGACTTTCGGCACTGATGAGCACCTACACGGGATGCCACTGCCGTTAACAGCATCGCTCCCACGAATGTCCAGCGTGGCGGTTCATCGACCCAGACTGCATGTACCCCGAAGTGGTCGAGGAACACCACGACTCCTATCAGCACGGGCAGCATTCCAAGCAGCAAGCCAAAGGCAGGCAGCGATCGAGTGAACTGGTTCTTGTCAGGCAACGCAAGCT
>CAIJTV010000893.1:0-2404 GCA_903823635.1 uncultured Planctomycetaceae bacterium | reverse complement strand
TCGGTATTGGCGGTTTGAATGCTCATGTTGTTATTGAAGAGCATCGCGGACAAATGTCCCCCGGAATAACACGAGTCGCTGAAACGAACAAGCAATCTCGTGAACTGGAACCAATTGCCATCGTCGGTCGTGGAATTGTCGTTGCCGGGGCGAAGAACCTGAACGAGTTCCGAACAGTCCTGAGTTCTCCCCATTCCGCTATCTCCGACGCGCCGGTGGAGCGATGGCGACATGGAGCGGGCATTGTTTCAGGCGAATCTCCTCTGACATATTCGTCGCCTCATTGTCGCGGAGGCTTCATTAATGACTTCACCTTCGATGGGGCTCGTTACCGCATTCCTCCGAAGCAGGTCCAGCAAGCTAATCCAGTTCAAATGATGTTGATTGATGCTGTCGCTCAGGCGTTAGCCGAGATGACGAATTCTGCGGCATCAATTTCGAAAGTTGTTAGTTCGGCGGCACAGAAATCAACCGCAAAAGAGCCCGTTTGGCCTGTCGATCGTCAACGAGTCGGAGTTGTCATCGGAACCATCTTTGGTGGTGAGTTCGGAGATCAGCTCCAGGTTGGAATGAGGCTGCCTGAAATCTGCCAGCGAATGATGGCATCAATGCTGTCCAAAGGGATCTCTTCGGACCTTGCCAGCAAAACTACTGAAGAATTCCGGAAGATCATCCTGAAGAATCGCCCTGCCCTTCTGGATGAAACAGGAAGTTTCACAGCGAGCACGCTGGCCTCCAGAGTTGCTAAAACATTCGACCTGATGGGGGGGGCCGCTGCACTTGATAGCGACGATACTTCGGGGCTTGCGGCGTTGACTGTCGCGATGGATCAACTCCGAGCAGAAACCTGCGACATGGTTGTTTGCGGTTCTGCTCAGCGATCAATGAGCCTGTCTGCGTTTGAAGCGCTGGATATGACTGGGAGGCTTGTGAGATCCGGAAGTCCCGACGATGTTCCCGACGATTGTCATCAGATTCTCCCGGGCGAAGGCGTTGTGACTCTAATGCTTTGTCGACTCTCGGACGCGATGCGGCTGGGATTGCCTATCTATGGGATCCTCAACGAAGTCGGCCAACGGACGTCATGCGTTCCAGAGGGATCGTTATTGAGTTCCGGAGAACGCCGCGAGGCTACTCAGACACTCAATGCTGCCGACGCAGCCATTGTCCGAAAGATCGGTTATCTTGCGGGAGCACACTCGCTGGTCAGAATCACAGCAGAAACGTTGGGCACCGATGTGGAGTCGTTTGCACCAGACTCGACACGTCACTCAACAATTCCCGTTGCTACAAAAACAGTGGACGGAGTCGTCATTCAGGCAGACCTGAAAGTCTCGCTTCGGCAAAAGCTTCTTCCCCCACTTGCAGTTACGTCAAAGAACAACAACTCAATTCTCCCTCAAAACTTATCGACTCATCAAGTAACTCGAATCATGACGAATCCCGTTGCAACACCCCACAGCCTGCCACTCAGCGTGCGATTTGGAGGCACATCTGGTGCAGAATTGCTGAGGCTGCTGAAAGAGGCCGTTCAGTCACCGAATCGCTTTCTCGAGTTGTCGCAGGTCAACCGAAGCAGCAGCCCTTCAGGCATTGGCCATCCGTGTCCTGCCTTCACAGAGCAAGACGTGTTCCGTGCGGTCATTCTGGCCAGCGATGCCGGGCAACTGAAAGATCGACTCAATGCCGCCATTAAGTCCGCAGAGTCGGGCCGATTCCGCGCTGTACTTGATCGTGAACGAGTGATTCTTTGGCAGACCTTTAATGAAGCAACACGCGTTGCCTGGCTGTTCCCGGGGCAAGGATCGCATTACACAGAGACACCTGCCGTTTTCGCTGTGAACGAACACGCGAGGCGAACACTTGCTGCCGTAGATGATCTTTATGTGGCAAACCATCTTCCCAGACTCAGCGATGCTTTCGGCAATAGCTCAATCAAACCCGGTGAAGACGTCTGGTGGGCACAAGCGTGGATTCTGGGGGTCACAGCCGCGTTGACGGAAGCGTTGAAGGCGGAAGGCCATCGCCCGGATGCAGTTCTCGGACACAGCTTTGGTGAATTTACCGCTTCACTTGCATCAAGCGTAACTTCTTTATCGCAAACGGTCGAACTCGCCAAACACCGAGCCAATGCCGTAATGTCGCATATGCGAACTCCGGGTGGCTTGCTTTCAGTGCGCGCCGCGGTTCATGAAGTCGATGCGATCCTGAAGTCCGCGGCATTACCAGCGTATGTCACTCACTTGAATTCATCGAGACAAACGGTCATTGCGGGCAGTCGTGAAGGAATTTCGAGCGCCAAGGCACTTTTGGATCGACAGGGACTCGCATCAATGTCGATCCCGGTTCCGGCTCCGTTTCACACTCCCCTTCTGGCTGATGCAGAAATTGCGTTTGAACGAAT
>CAIJTV010000892.1:0-8955 GCA_903823635.1 uncultured Planctomycetaceae bacterium | reverse complement strand
GTGGCCGGAGCCGTTTCCACAGCGACGCACGGATCCGGGCGAAACTCCCTGTGCCACTATGTCATGAGTGTTCGGGTTGCTCGCTACGACAACGTGACCGGCCGCGCGACGATCACTGAGATCACCGAGGGAGTGGAACTTCGCGCTGCAAGATGTTCCCTCGGATGTCTGGGCATCATTCTCAGTGTGCAAATGCAGTGTCGATCGGCGTATCGTGTCGAAGAAAGCTTTCACGAGTATTCGCAGCTTTCAGAGGTTGTCGCGGCTGAGGAACAGTTTCCTCTGCAACAGTTCGTCCTTATTCCCGGGCGCGGGAGTTACATGGCACAACATCGGCGGGAGTCATCAAGTGATCCTTCCGCGACCGCCGGGCTTTATCGATGGTATCGGTTTCTGACGATTGATGTGGCGATGCATCTGCTGATCCTGCTGCTTGTCCGTCTCATTCGAGTCAAGAGTCTGATCCGGTTGATTTTTCGCCGAGTCATCCCGACGTTTGTGGTTCGCGACTGGTCAGTAGCGGATCAATCGAGTCCGCAATTAGTCATGGAGCATGAACTGTTTCGACATATTGAGCTTGAACTCTTCGTCACCAGAGAACGACTGGAACCGGCAATGCAGTTTGTGGAGCAGGTCCTGTGCGTTGCAGGAGGGACAGTCCAGGAGATCGACAAGTCATTCCGCACCAGGTTGTCCGAGGTCGGACTTGAAGAAGATCTATGTGCCGTGGCGGGAATCTACTGTCATCATTTCCCGATCTGCATCAGAAAAGTGCTGCCGGACGATGCCTTGATTTCGATGTCGAGTCCGGGGAATGCTTCCGCTGATGAACTGGCGGATTCGCCATGGTACGCGATTACCTTCACCTGCTATGCGCGAGGTAAAGATCGGAACGCTTTTGAGACTGTCGGACGTTTTCTGAGTCGCAGCATGGCGTCGCTGTTTGCGGCTCGCCCACACTGGGGAAAGCTGTGCTATCTTCAGCCGGCAGAACTACGAAAACTCTACCCCCAATTTGCAGCTTTTCGACGAGTCTGTAAAGAGTACGATCCAAACGGAAACTTCCAGAACGACTGGACGCGAGGGTTGCTCGAAGAAGCTTAGCCAATCTGAACTAAGTCGCTCAACGGCGAGGTTCGCAGCAAAACTCAATCGGATCATTCGCCATTTGCAGATGAGTGGTTACCATTGCGACCCCGCTGTTTTATGATCGCCGGTTACTTCCGCCGACGATTCTTCGATGTTCGCCATCAGTCTGCCATCAGGAGGTTCCTCGATGTTGTTCGTCCGCACTGCGTTGATGTTGTTTGTGTTCGCTGCAGGAATTTGTGCTGCTCCGCTGTCGGCACAAGAGTTTGCTGGACCTACCGGGACAACTCCACTAACAATCGAAGGCGATCTGGCGTCGCAGATGGTCGATGGAATTGATCGCTTTCTGTTGAAAGAGATTGAGAACACTGCCGCGACGCGAGCGGAACGCTTAACGGTGGATACTTCATCGCCAGAAGCGTACGAAGCCTCTCTGAAGCCGCATCGAGAGAAGTTGGCCAAGTGTCTGGGCATCCGCGATGCTCGCCTGCCATTTGCGGCCCCGGAGATCATCGTTAACGTCGGTGGAGAATCCGTGATCGCTCAGTCGGAGAAGTTCACGGTGCAGGCCATTCGCTGGCCGGTGCTCAGTGATCCGTCGCCACAGGGAGCCGGGTTACCATCGATTTACGGCGAAGGGCTGCTGCTGACTCCGAAGGGCGACATTGTTGCCAACGTGATCGTACTGCCGGATGCAGATCAGACTCCCGAACAGATGTGCGGACTTGTTGAGGGCTTAGCTGAGAACTCTCAAGTTGCAAGACTGTATGCAGAGTCTGGTTGTCGCGTCGTTGTCCCGGCTTTGATCAGTCGCCACCGTGAAAAGCGTTTGGGGCGGGCGGATGTGACGAGTCGCGAATTTCTGCACCGTTCCGCCTTCGAGCTGGGGCGAACTCTTGCAGGTTACGAAGTGCAGATGTCGCTGAGCATCGTTGACTGGTTCGCCGCGTCTTCTCCGAAAACTCCGGTCGGCATTTACGGCTACGGTGAAGGTGGCATGCTGGCCTTGTTCGCCGGTGGCCTGGACACTCGCATCAACGTGACCTGTGTCAGTGGATTTGTCACACCGCGCGAGAAATCATGGGAAGAACCAATCGAGCGAAACTTCTTTGGGCTGCTGCGAGATTTCGGGTTCCAGGAACTTGCGATGCTGGTGGCCCCTCGTGGCCTGAAGCTTGAAATGGCGCCTGCACCGGAAGTCGTACTCGCCGGAAACGGCGGCGCTCCGGCATTGTTGTCGAATAAGCAATTTGACCAGAGCGAGAATCAGCGGGTCGTTGAGGAATTGTTTGCCCGTATCGAGCCTTTGAAGGCTCCATTTACGGTGCTTTCTCCAATCAATGGAAACGTAGGAAACGTAGCGTTGGGTGACGGCTACGATAGCTTTGTCAAAGCGCTGACCCCAACAGCTCCTTCAATTGAAGACCTGACAAAGCTGTCAGTCTCTGAAAAGGAAACCAGGCCGGATCCGGCAATTCGTGAAACAACTCTTTTCCGGCAAATCGATCGCCACAATCAGGCACTGCTTCGCGAGAGCCATTTTGTTCGCAAGGACTTCATGTCAAAGCTCGACATAACGTCTGTTGAAGCGTACGAAAAATCGTCGGATGCTTATCGTGAGATCTTCCGAAAAGATGTCATTGGCGAATTCGATCAGCCACTGCTGCCATTCAATGCTCGCTCACGAAGGTCATGGGATACGGAAAAGTGGACTGGGCACGAAGTTGTGATGGATGTGTTCCCGGACGTGTTTGCCTACGGCGTGCTGTTGTTGCCCAAAGATCTGAAGCCCGGAGAAAAGCGTCCGGTTGTGGTCTGCCAACACGGTCTTGAAGGTCGCCCTGTCGACATCTTCCAGGGAGATCACCCAGCCTATCATGACTTTGCGGCGAAGCTCTGCGAACAGGGATTCATCACGTTCTCACCGCAGAATCCTTACATCTTTCAGGATCGATTCCGCACGCTGCAGCGGAAAGCTCAGCCGTTGGGAAAAACTCTGTTCTCCATCATCGTGCCTCAACATCAGCAGATCGTAAACTGGCTGAAGACGCAGCCGAATGTTGATGGTGATCGCATCGCGTTCTACGGCCTAAGTTACGGTGGAAAATCGGCCATGAGAATTCCGGCTCTGGTAACCGACTACTGCCTGTCGATCTGCTCGGCCGACTTCAACGAATGGGTACTGAAGAACGCCAGTACTCGCGAGAATTTCAGCTACATGTGGACGGGCGAGTATGAAATTTTCGAATGGGATCTCGGCAGCACATTCAACTATGCGGAAATGGCGGCGTTAATCTGCCCGCGTCCATTTATGGTGGAACGAGGCCACTTCGACGGCGTTGGCGAAGATCACTGGGTCGCTTTTGAATACGCCAAGATTCGCCACCTGTATTCTGCTCAGCTGAAGATCGGCGACAAAACCGAGATCGAATGGTTTGTTGGTCCACACACAATTAACGGGCAAGCAACCTACAAATTCCTGCAGAAGCATTTGGGACACACGCCCACACCGTAACGGCTCATGCAGTCGATATCTTCAACGGCAGGTGTGAAGCAGGAGTCTTGTTCCGGAGCGTTCACCGGCTCAACTCATGAGCTGTGCAACGAAGTGGCAATGTCAATGTGAACGTGCTGCCTGTTCCAGGTCCATCGCTTTGAACCGTCAGAGAACCTCCCAGTTCCGATGCGGCAAGACTACAGTAATGCAGTCCAAATCCGTGTCCGTTCTTTTTCGTGGTGAAACCCTGCGAGAAAATTTTCGTCAATTGAGACTTCTCGATCCCGACTCCACTGCCCTGAACCTCAATCTGCACCTGCTGAGATGAGATCGGGAATGCCCTGAGCTCAATTCTGCGGTCCGCGACCGGAAGTTCGGCCACGGCATCTTTCGCGTTGGTCAGCAGATTAACCACGACCTGAATCAGCTTGTGCCGATCGATCAGAATTTCGGGAGCCTGATCGATATCGTGGATCACCTTGACCGAATGACGCTGGCAGGAAGCCATGATCACCGTAACGGCACTCTCCAGCAATTCGCTCAGGTCTGTCTGTTCTTCAAAGTTCTGAACTCTGGCGTAGCTTTGCTGAGCGGCCACGATCTGATTCGCATGCTGAACATTGTTGTTCAGAGAAATCAGGTCGCCCAGCAATTCGCGTTGCTCGGACGCCAGCGTGTCTGAGAGCTTTTCCAGATACGATGGAAGTTGTCTCCCTCGCTGATCACTGGTGAGGAATTCAGCAAGATTGTCCTTGTACTCTCGAATCAGACCGACAGCCTTTGCAAGTCCCGAGCTGCGGCTGCCAGCAACTTTTTCGTGGACGGTTGAGGCCAATACGTTGATACTGGTCAGGACATTGCCAACATTATGCAACACTGACGTAGCCACTTCTGCTTTGCCGGCCATGTGTGCCGTATCAATCAGCTTGCGATTGGCATCGGCCAGCAGTGATTCAGATCGTTTGCGTTCCATGATGTTGCGGACGATGAGTGTAAAGTACGAGCGACCTCGCAGTGAGATTTGGCTGACCGTGACTTCAACAGGCACCATTACTCCTGCATTATTCACCAGATCCGCTTCCACTCTGGCTCGCTTTGTTCCAGCCGCAGTGCGCAGAGCCTCCATGGGATCACTGTGATGATACAGCAGGATCTGACCGATCGGCTGCCTGATAATCAGCGACAGCTGCGTCTCATCCCCCAGCATTGTTGTGGTCGCTTCATTGGCCGAAATGATCAGACCGGAGTCATTGATTGTCAGGATTGCGTCACGAGCCATTTCGACGATGGTCGCATATTTTGTCGCTTCATTCGAGGCGACCATTCGCATCGGACGAATCAGCAGCTGCCACAACAAGGGTGCACTGATGATCGTGAGGATCGCGGCATCACACAACGCTTCCACACTGGCATCAACGTCGGCCGGAAGCAAAAACGGAAGCAGATACATTACGCCAGCTTCGGCGACAAAGATGACGGCCAGTATCGCGATAAAGTACTGCAGCGGACTCCATAAGGCTGCAGATCCGGAAAATCTTGTGGGCATAGCGACACCGCTCTCTACATGACAAGTTGCTCGTTCATAGATGTTCTATGCAACGTTAGGTCACGAGGCGCAGGTGTGCCAAAATGTCACTATCAGCGGTGTGTGAATCCCACCTCTTTTGATGCCGAACATCAACAGACAGGTCAACTCACATGACCGACAAAAACGAACCGTGGGTAATCCCCTAACCACATTCGCGTATTGCCCCATTGCTTGCGGCAACCTTCGAATCAAACAAGTTCGGCGATCGGCGTGGGATCGCTTACCAGGTGTGCAGGGCGTCCCTGAGGACTGAACAGGATCTTGTTCGGGTCGATACCCAGTTTGTGGTAAACCGTCGACACGAAATTCTCCGGTGAGAGGACTCGATCCACGGCAGAGAAACCTTTGCGATCAGTCGCGCCGATCACTGTTCCGCCGGGAGTTCCACCGCCAGCCATCAGCACTGACATTGCGTTGGCCCAGTGATCGCGTCCCGCAGTGGTACTTCCGGCCAACGTCGAAAGTTTTGGCGTACGACCGAATTCGCCCAGTGCGATCACGAGCGTCGAATCCAGCATGCCGCGCTCTTTAAGGTCCTGAATCAGTGTCGCAACTGAATTGTCCCACGATGGCAGACGCTTGCGCAACGCACCGAAGATGTCACTGTGATGATCCCAGCCGCCGTCATAGACAGTGATAAACGGGACGCCCGCATCAACCAGTCGGCGTGCCAACAAACAACGCTGGCCAAATCCATCACGACCGTAGCGATCTCGGGTCTCCGGACTTTCCTGACTGATATCAAAGGCTTTCTGAGCTTCCGGCGATGTGACCAGACTGTGTCCCTGCTGGAAATATTCATCGAACGCCAGCACCGGATCACCGGCGGCTTCGTCGTTCAGTCGCACCATGCGATCGACTTTGGCTCGCAGATCAGTACGAGACCCAAATCGCATATCTGTCAGATCACGAGGTAACGCGACGTCACGCACTTTAAAGTTGGCGCCGTTGGGATCATCGCCCACAACAAACGGAGCGTACCGTGCTCCAAGAAAATTCGGTCCGCCGGAACGAGACATCTGCGGCATGCTGAAATACGCCGGCAGCCCGTTATCTCGCCCAAGTTCTTTAGCGACGACTGAGCCCATGCTTGGATGAAAACTGACAAACGCACCACAGCCCACCGGAATTCTTGGCGGTGAACCCGTCATCATGTAGTGATTACCGGCGCCATGATTGCCTTGGTCATGCCGGATCGAACGAATCATCGCGTAGTCATTCAGGCTGGCGGCCAGCTTGACCATGTGCTCCGAATAGCCAACGCCGGGAACGGTTGTGTCGATCGAAGAAAACTCTCCACGATACTCCATCGGAGCGTCGGGCTTGGGATCGAATGTTTCGAAGTGAGTCGGACCGCCATCCATCCAGATCAGAATACAGCTTTTGGCTTTCCCGGCGGGAACATGGCCGCCATGCTGCGATTCTGCGCGAGCCTTCAGGCCGCCGACAAAGCTGGTTCCAAGGAATCCACCCAGGCCCAGTTCCAGCGCGTTACGTCGGCTAATTCCATCACACCGTCTGCGGTTTAACATTGATGTCGTTCCTCAGTCCTGAAACACAAACTCTGCCGAGTTGACCATGGCCCACGTGAGATCTTCAATCACCTGACGACGGACAGCGCCTTCCGCAGCCAGCAAATCAACCACCAGCTTCGTTTCATCCGGCGTCGGCTTGCGTCCGAAGACACGCGTATAAAGTTCAACCGAGATCTCTTCACCGGTCTTCGAACTATCCGCCAGAATCTTTGCCAACCCGCTATCGCTGCCAATATCACGAAACAGCTTTTCTGAATTCATCAAATGCAGACTCTGCACAACTGTGGAGTCACTCATGCGTTCACATGGAGGATCCTGATTCGGATCCGGACGCCCAAACGTATCAAGGAACAGAGAATCTGATCGATGAGTCCACAGTTGCTTGGCGGATGAATCCGGTGGCATCGCATCGAATTCCGGAGGGACTCCCGTGACCACAGTGACGGCATCCAGCAGCACTTCCGCTCGCAGACGATGACGATAGTGGCGGGAATGATTTCGGGTATCTGAAACGTTCGTATCGTTTGGCAGTGAACTCAACTGATACACATGCGAATTTGCAATGACCCGCACTAACTCAGTCAATGAAAACCTCGAGTCCCGGAAATGCTCACCCAGAGCTTTCAACAGGGGACCATTCGTCGGAGGGTTGGTCGCGCGAAGGTCGTCAACCGGCTCCACTAATCCTCTGGCCATCAAGTCAGCCCAAACTCGATTTGCCATCGTCTGGGCAAACAAATGATTGTTCGGTGAGGTGATCCATGCAGCGAGGGATTCACGTTGATCCTGACCTTCCACGACAGGCGGTGCTTCTCCAAACAGCGGGCGAGGCTCCATTGTTGCACCAGTCACCGGGTGCGTGACAGCGCCGCGAGTTCCAGTGAAAACAAATTCTTCCGAGCCCGAAATGGGGGCGGATATCCCGGTCCCTTTGCGGCCAACTTTTGAAAAATAGGCGGCAAAGCTATAGAAGTCATCCTGGCCCCAGACTTCGAACGGATGATGATGACACTTAGCACAATCAAGCCGCACTCCAACGAATAGCTGACTCACCAACGTGGTTAGTTCTTCAGGCTGCCGTCGATCGCGGAACATCACGACCGAGCCATCGCGGAACGTACCGCCGCGGGCCGTCAAAAGTTCTTTCACGAACTGATCCCACGGTTTCCGTTCATGAAATGACTGCCGAATCCAATGGTCATAATTGAACGTCGCTTTAATGCCCACGTGATACGGATTGGGACGCAGCAGGTCAGCCCATTTGTTAGCCCAGTGATCGGCGAACTCAGGCTCCAGCAGTAATCGATCAACCACTTTGGATCGCTTGTCCGGCGCCGTATCGGCCAGAAACGCATTCACTTCATCCTGAGTCGGGATGCGTCCACAGATGTCGGTGGTCACTCGACGCAGGAAAGTGTGATCATCACAGATCCCGGAAGGTGTGATATTCAATCGTTGCAACTTCTGCCAAACCAGCTCGTCGATAAAGTTGTTGCGAGGAAGTGCGGCGTAGTCGTCGGCAGGAATCGTTTCGGTGCGAGGAATCATCACATCACAGACAGCGATCTGTCCCATAAACCGAGCCATGATCGCAGCATCACCGGTGATTTCACCCGCAGTAACCACTCCCGTCTCATCAACAGCAGCAATCGGCGCTTCGTTGGACTGAAAAGCTGTCAGACGGGTGACATCGCGTTCTGTTCCATCGGAGTACTTCGCGGTCACAACAATCGCCTGAGTTTGCTTTGGAGCGAGAACCGCAGAGGCGGGATTCACGGTGATCGATTTCAGGGCCGGAGCATTCGGAGCTTTGCGAGGCATCCCCTGGCGCATCCAGGTCAGCATCGTCTGAAACTCAGGACCAGCGACATCAATACGTCGACCACCACCGTGAGGAATAGTGCCAGCCGGCTTCGCGAGCATCAGACTGTTTTCTGGAGCCCCCGGGAATACTCTTCGACCACGACCTTCTTTTGCGATCGCATCGAAATCCTGTTGTGCATCAAAGCCAAGCAGCGACAACTGGAATCCACCCTGACCACGAGCTTTCCCGTGACATGGGCCGCTGTTGCACCCAAAGCGAGTCAGAATTGGCTGCAGATCGTTTTCAAAATCCACAATCGCATGGTCGTCGGCAATCAGCGACGCACTCTGCAGCAGACTGCACAGGCACAACACGGCAGCGATCGAAGAAAAAGCAGATCGTCGGGGCACGGCGTTGCTCGACTTGCGGAGGACAAACAGCG
>CAIJTV010000891.1:0-6510 GCA_903823635.1 uncultured Planctomycetaceae bacterium | reverse complement strand
TGCCGCCGAAGCAGAAGCAGCGCAGGCTGTTAGCACGCTTGAGAGCCAAAGCGCAGAAGCGGAAGAAAAAATTCGACAGGCGATGGAAGCACAGGAGCTGGCCAACCAGCAGTTGCTGGCTCTGCAGGAGAAGGCCGATCGAACTCACAAGCAGGCCGCCGACCTGGAATCTGACAAAGCCGCGATTGCCGCAAGAGTGGCATCGCTGAAGGCTGCGATCGATGAGAAGGGTCGAGAAGCTCTTAACGCGGGAAGGATTCTTGCGACCGCCATGAAGGCTGAGCAGGATCTCAGCAAAAAATTGGAGACGACTGTCGCAGAGACGCAGGAGCTGCGTGAACTTCTGGAAAAGACCGAAGAAGCCGCGGTTCCAAAGAATCGTCTGCAACATCGACTTTCACCAGTCACAAAACCGGCTGAAAAAGAAGAACTTCACTTCAGAGTGAGTGAAGTTCGTGTCAGTCGAGTGCCGCTGGAAGAATTGCTTGAGCGGCTGAAGGATCAGGTCATGACTCGCCGCACGGCTGTGATGAGATTCAACCAGTTTGATGGCGTTGTCGGACCGGTCGATGGATATACGATGAGCTACACCGTCGAGAAAGATGGACCTTCAACGTTGGAAGCCCTGCAGTCCGGTGATGGGATTACTCGTTTGAACGTCACGCGCTGGACAATCACGCCGGATGATTCGCTGGTGGCTGAGACAATCGAAGAAGCTGTGCGGCCGGGTTCACGCTATCGCCAGAGAATTGAAACGACCCTGCCCGATTCGGTGGTTACCATGTGGGTCTATCCGGACTCGTTCAAAGGCTTCTCAGCTCTGCGTGAAGTTGCTCACGGGCTGCAATTGCGAGTTGCCGCCCGCCCCTTGCCTGAGGGCACTCCGATCGTTGGTTCTCCGAGCGGCAGCCGATCGACGGCTCAGTAACGCTCATACGGCAGTGAGTTCGCGGTACCGTACACCCGTCGCTCCGCCGACGGGATTCCTGCGATCATTGCCTCCCACAAATGCGCGCCGCGACCTATGCTGTCCCTCTCAACCGTGGCAAAGCCCGGAATTCTCAAGGGACTTTCGGCCCGTAAATCTTTCCTTCTTTTGCCTGTGATTTTTGCTGCCTACAATGGCCCGCTTGTTTCCTGAGGCAACGCGAGATTTGTTTTCTTTCTCCGTGAGTATCCCATGCTTCGTCGATTATTTGGTGATCTGGCCACCGTTGCTGCTTGCGCAATCGGTTTGATTGTCTGTTCTTCTGAATTGTTCGCACAACAGGATTATCGGCCGAAGATCGCTGCTGCGTCTGGTGATGCGGAACTGGCTCTGAAGGGTTTTGTTGTTCCCGAGGACATGAGCGGAAGGCTGATGGCGGCCGAACCCATGCTGGCCAATCCGGTTTGTTTCACCGTTACAAATGATGGTCGCATTTTTGTTTGCGAGACGTTCCGCCAGGAAGTTGGCGTCGAAGATAATCGCAACCATATGAACTGGCTGGAGAATGATCTGCAGCTCGAATCAGTCGAAGAACGCGCGGCGATGTTTCGTAAGTACATGGGCAGCGATGTTCAGAAATGGGCTACGGAGCATGATCGAATTCGATTGCTGCAGGATACTGATGGCGACGGAACGTTTGATCGAGATACTTTATTTGCTGATGGCTTCAATGACATCATCGACGGTACTGGCGCGGGAGTGATCGAACATAACGGGCGCGTTTACTACACCTGTATTCCAAAGCTGTGGAGTTTTGGTGATGCAGACAACGACGGCATAGCGGAACAATCCGAGGCGTTGCATCACGGCTATGGTGTTCGCGTCGCCTTTCGTGGGCACGATATGCATGGACTGGTTGTTGGTCCCGATGGTCGTCTCTACTTCAGCATTGGAGACCGTGGTTTTAATGTTGTGACGAAAGAAGGGACTCGTTTGAAACGCGTCGACACGGGAGCCGTGCTTCGTTGTGACATGGATGGCAGCAATCTCGAAGTCTTTGCCTACGGTCTGCGGAATCCACAGGAATTGGCGTTCGATGATCACGGGAATCTGTTTACCGGCGACAACAACTCCGACAGCGGTGATAAGGCTCGCTGGGTCTACGTTGTCCAGCATGGAGATACCGGCTGGCGAATGTACTATCAGTATCTCGATGATCGAGGGCCGTGGAATCGCGAGCGAATTTGGTATCCGTATCAAGCAGATGCAGAGACAACAGCGGTTCAACCGGCCTCCACGTTACCTCCGATTGCGAATCTGGCGGATGGGCCTTCCGGGCTGACTTATTATCCCGGAGTGGGATTGCCAGAACGATATGCGGGCCATTTTTTTATGGCTGACTTTCGCGGGACTGCAGGCAATAGCGGTATTCGCAGCTTTACAGTGAACCCAAAGGGTGCCACCTTTGAGCTGGCGGATTCACATCAGTTCCTGTGGTCGATTCTGGCAACGGACGTAACGTTTGCTCCTGATGTCAGCATGGTTGTCAGCGATTGGGTCAACGGCTGGAATGGAGAAGGCAAAGGTCGACTATATCGCTTTGCTCATGACAAGGAATCCGCTGCGGTCACGGCAGCGAAGTCTGTTGAGTGGCTGGGTGGCGGAATTGCGAAAGCCTCTGTGCCGACACTTGTGGAGCTTCTCAGCCATGTCGATCGTCGCGTCCGGCAGGAGTCACAGTTCGAACTGGTCCGCCGTAACGCCGCAGATGAATTGATGAATGCGGTGAAAACTCCGGCTCATGAAATGTCTGCACGTCATGGGATGTGGGGATGTTGGCAGTTGGGGCTGGGATCAGCCGAACAGGCGACCCGGGTTGTGATGTTGCTGCAGCACGTTTTGGGAGATGAATCCAATCGCTACTCCGAAGAACAGCAGGCTCAGGCTGTGCGAATCCTTGGAGACATCGTTTCACGACATGGCGTTTCTGTGCTGAAGGACAGTCGTGCTGAACTGGCAATGATCTGTCGCGAGTTGACCAGCAGTGAAAACTTGCGGCTGGCGGGCTTCGCTGCTGTGACGCTGGGGCCCATTGGTGGTTCAGACGATGTTGGTGTGCTTTTGAAATTGCTCGACCGAAATCTGAACAATGATCCCGTCGTCAGACATCAGGCCGTCGTGGGATTAATGCAGATTGGCGAGCGCCAGCCCGGCTTGTTGAACTCTCTGGCACAGTATCCGGGATCTCCTGGTCGCCTCGGCGTTGTACTGGCCATGAGGCGACAGGCAGACTCGGCTGTGGCGGAATTGCTGACGGATGCAGATCCGTTAATCGTTGCCGAGGCTGCTCGGGCGATCAACGATGATGGTCTGGAGGCCGGTCAGTCGAAGCTTGCTGATTTGATCACAACTCCAGGGTTGGAAAACAGCGTCTTACGCAGAAGTCTGAATGCCTGTTATCGAATCGGTACTGCGGACCGTGCTGACGCGATAGCTCGGATTGCTGCGGACGGCGAGCAGGCTCCGGAGATTCGTCTGCTGGCTGCTCAGTTGCTAAGCACCTGGAACAAGCCACAGAAGACGGATACAGTGACAGGCCAATGGCGACCGCTGCCTGATCGTGAAGTTGATGGTTTGCAGCAGGCCGTCAGTCCTCATTTGCCCGGTATGTTGTCTGGTTCTCCGGAACTGCGAAAATTGACCGTGGAAATTGCGACGGAACTCGGCATCACAGACATCGTTCCAACGCTTGTCGGAATTCTTCACGACACGAATCTGGACGACAATCTGCGTGTGTCGGCATTTCGAGCACTCGTCAAGTTGTCGCCCGAAGCCGACGCCGTCGTGAAATCCGGGCTCAAGGATATTTCAGAATCCGTACGCCTGGCTGCCGTTGAAATTATGGTAGGAAGTGCTCCTGAAGGCTCTGTGCCGCAGTTGAGGGAACTGTTAGCAGATGGAACAGTTCGATCGCAGCAGACGGCTCTGCGACTATTGGGTTCCATCAAGACAGACGACGCGCGACAGGCGTTGCTGGAGACCTTTGATCGACTGAAGAATCAGTCGCTTCCCTCCGGGGCAGCGCTGGATTTGATTTTGGCGGCTGAGCAAGCCGGCACGCCGGAGTTAAAGGCGGCCGTCGCTGATTTCCGATCTCGTCAGCAGGAAGCCGGGACGGTGCTCGCAAACTGGAGCGAATGTCTGGAAGGCGGAAACGCAGAACAGGGGCGAACGGTCTTCTTTGGTCGCAGCGCAGCGTCTTGTCGACGTTGTCATAAGGTAGGCGGCAGCGGTGGCGAAGTGGGACCGGATCTCAGTCGCATTGGCAAGGACAAAGATCGTAACTATCTCCTGGAAGCCATGGTTGATCCCAACGCGAAAGTTGCGAAGGGATTTGAAACCGTCATCCTGGTAACGATGGATGGACTGATTCACTCGGGGATTCTGAAGAGTGAAGATGACTCCGTTGTGCAATTGATGACTCCCACTGGTGCTCTGGTCTCGGTTGCTAAGGACGAAATCGATGAGCGAGCTAACGGGCAGTCCGGGATGCCTCAGGATCTGGTCAAGAATCTGACACGATCAGAAATTCGAGACCTCGTGGAGTACCTCAGCACCTTGCAGTCCGATCCAAGCTCAGCGCACGGCAAGAGCGCGAAGTAACGGTCGAGATTCTCAGGAGAAAACCTGTCGGTGTCACCACGATACTTCAGCATCCACAACACCGCTGCGAATTTGTGCTCTGGCCGTTGAAATGATTTTCGCGGCCAAAGGCTTTAATGATTCAGGCAGATCTGCTGCATCGGGATGTTCAAGAGTTGCAATAGAAGCACGGGGTTGCTGACGCTGGATCAGCAGAAGTTGAGCCATGCGAACTCGCGCCCAGGCACTGTCGTTCGGGAATCGATCAATAAGTTCCTGAAGCCAGAATTCGGCTTCATCGAACGCTTCGGCTTTCAGCAGGCCTTTGGCCAGTTGTTGAGTTTTCTCCTGACCAATACAGATCGTGGGATCATCAATTCGGAGTTTGAAGAGTTCATCGGCCGCTGTCAGGACATCTCCCTCGTCAATCATTCGGTTGATTTCGGATAGAGCCGCGCGGCGTGCGGATCGATCCACTTTCCGGCGAGTCTTTGTGTCGGAATCCGCGTCATTGATTGGGAGCGGGATCGGTGTGTCGTCGTACGTTTTGCCGACGCTGGAGTGATATCCCAGTGCCCAGTCCTTTTCTCCGAAACGTCCATGCGTGCCCTTCATGACGGCGAACAGATCCCAGTTCTCGCAGTCGACGAGTCCTTTCTTCAGCATCAAGATGCCGATTGGAAATCCGGCCAGGCTTCCCAGCAAATGCAGGAATGACGTACTCATTCCCGGCCAGAACAAGAAGCTGACAAGATTCGCTCCCAGGTACCAAAGAGACAACGTCAGAATCGTGACATCGAACGAGAAAGCTCGTGGCATTCCCAGACCGTAGCCATATCCCATGAACATGGCTTCGAAATGGATTTCATTTTTCGGAGCCCAGATCAGACAGATCGCCATCAATCCAAAGATGGCATCAGAAGCACCAAGGCATCCTCCTTGCGTATGCTGCAGAGTGACGATGTCGGTAACAGCTCCGGAGAAAGCAACGATCCCAAAGTAGATGGGCAGGAATACCTTCCAGCCAACTTTTCCCTCCACGACCAATCCAAAGCACCAGAGAAACAGCATGTTCCCCACCAGATGACTCAGACCAGCATGTGCGAATGAGGACGTGATCCATTCGGCAGGATTCAGTCCGTTTCCAAAATGCAGTATCCAGGGGTCAATAGCCCCCTGATTGTAACCAAACCCGGTGATACAGAAGCACACAACGTTTGCGGCAATCAACCCGATGGTGGCGACCGGAAAATGATAAATCGGTGCGTCGGTGCCTGTCGGAAAGAGCATTCTGCGAACCGTCCAGCACTCGGAGACAATTGAAGAATGGACGTCTGCATTTGTACAGAGCACCGTCCACAGGGTTAAGGCTGTGGGAGAACGCTGGCCGACCGGGGGCGGATCAGTCGATTTTCGAAGAATTCAGCCTGCGATAATCGGAAGCCGAGGCTGCATCCGGTTGACTAGTGTACCGGCCGGTCTTTGGGCCGAGCCTTGAAAAACGAGGCTAAATGCCCCCTGGAGCACGGTCATCTCGTGTATCCTGAGTCGCATTCCTGGCCGACTGACTTCCACGTGAACTCCACGATAAGGCTTTTTCATGACTCGACAATTCCTCGTTTCCGCTTTGGTTGTTGCGTGTCTCTTTGGCCTTATGCAGTCGTTGCAGGCTGTTGAAATCAAGAAGCTCGTCTTGCCAGGTGAAGCGTTTCGTGTTGAAGGGCGGCCGGCCTTTATTCTGTGGCCCGAAGAGCCTCTGCGAAAGACGCCACAGCCGTGGGTGTTTTATGCGCCGACTCTGGCAGGCTATCCGGATGAGCATGAAAAGTGGATGCACCAGCAGTTTCTCTCGGCCGGCGTTGCTGTGGCTGGAATTGATGTGGGAGAAGGTTATGGAAGTCCGGCTGCTCGAAAGCTGTTCGACGCCTTTTATGATCAGA
>CAIJTV010000890.1:0-3147 GCA_903823635.1 uncultured Planctomycetaceae bacterium | reverse complement strand
GCCTGACGAGGTCGTCAGTGATTCGAGCGGTACATCTTGAGTCGGAAGTTTCCGTTGAGAACGATGTTCTGATCGAAACGGTCCGTATGAAAACTCAGGAAGACGTTCGGCTGAAGTTGTCTTATCCGCTGATGTATGCGTGGTCGCCGAGCATGACGGATTATCTGTTCGGAGACGACACCGGCGTCCTGAAGCGAGGATCGTTTCTATCCGAAGGAGCGAAGCCCGGCGAAGGACTCGAACGCACCGCTCGGTGGATGGCGGTTTATGATTCCGCCAATCGCTGTGGAGCCGTTTGTTTGCTGAGTCAACATCCTGCTTCAGAAGACGTGTGGTTTCAGTATACAGATGCTCCGGGGGTTTATCGCAAGTTGCGTCTGATGAGCTTCTCCGAGAAAACCATGCCCGCTGGTTTTGCTGGCACCTATCAGTCTGTGATCGGATTCTTCCGGGCAGAGCCGAACGCCTGGGAAGAGGCCGCGATCGATGGTTTGAAGGGCCTGAGAGGCCTCGCGGACAAAGATCCCTGACAACGCAAGCTGGAGTCAGAACGCGTTGCTCGAACCGCCTCGATTGAACCGGCACTGAGTTGCGGTTTTTCAACCTGGTCGGGCCATTTAACCTCTGTGCAGGCCTGCGAAAAGGTTCGGGACCGCTCGTTTTTACGGGTGGGTCTCAGGGTCCCCTTCACCAAATGTCGCCTCGTTACTATGCTTCGAAGAAGTTCAGGTCTGGGTCCGATCTGTGGCCGAGAACTGGCAGTGTACTTTTTGCGACATGGTGAGAGACATCATGATTGTTGGCATTGATCTGGGAACGACGAATTCGCTTGTGGCCTGGCTGTCGCCGGAAGGTCCGCAACTGATTCCGAACTCGTTGAATGAGCTTCTCACGCCTTCGGCTGTTGGGATTGATCATGATGGCAAGCTTCTGATTGGTAAGCCAGCTAAAGAACTTCAGGTTGTTGCTCCTGATCGCTGTGCCACCGTATTCAAGCGAATGATGGGGACAGACCGGACTGTGTCGGTGGCCGAAAAAATGTTTCGAGCCGAAGAGCTTTCATCGCTGGTGCTCAAGTCACTAAAAGCCGATGCAGAGAAGTTCCTTGCACAGGAAGTGGATGAGGCTGTAATCACGGTCCCGGCTTACTTCAGCGATCTGCAGCGAAAGGCGACGATCCATGCGGGGCAACTGGCAGGCTTTAATGTTCGTCGCATTATCAATGAACCGACCGCGGCAGCCATTGCGTATGGGCTGCATGAACTAAAGCAGGAACGAATTGCTCTCGTGTTCGATCTTGGCGGCGGCACATTCGATGTGTCGATTCTGGATCAGTTCGAGTCGACTCTGGAGATTCGATCTTCGGCCGGTGAAATCTTTCTGGGTGGCGAAGACTTTACTCGAAATCTTGCGAATCAATTGCTCGTCGCCAAGGGCATGAATTTTGAACATGCCGAAACTCGCACACCGAAGCTGATTTCACGTTTGTTGCACGAGTGTGAGTCCGCAAAAAGAAGATTGAGTACAGGAGCAGACACCGTTGTTCGATTTCCGGATAATGACGGGCGGATTTCGGAGACGTCAGAATCCATCCCTGTCTCGGCCGAAGCATTCCGGGGCTGGACCGCTTCACTGCTTGCAAAAACACGACTGCCGCTGCAGCGGGCGATGTCCGATGCCGGATTGACTCGTCAGCAGATCAATGACGTAATTCTCGTCGGTGGTGCTACGAGGATGCCTCAGATTTCTGAAATGCTGACGGAAGTGTTTGGGCGTGTCCCGCGTTGCACTCTTGACCCCGATCATGTGGTGGCACTCGGGGCGGCAATCCAGGGCGGCCTCGTGCAGCTCGACAAAGCGGTGACCGATATGGTCGTCACTGATGTTTGTCCATTCACATTGGGCGTGGAGATTTCAAAGGACATCGCAGGAACTTCTCGCGCGGGATACTTCAGCCCTTTGATAAGTCGCAATTCGACAATTCCCATCAGTCGGATGGAAGAGTTCTTCACGGCTCATGCCAATCAGACCAGTGTCAGTGTGCGAGTCTTTCAGGGAGAGAGTCGCCGTGTTGAAGAGAATTTGTTTCTGGCGGAGTTCGAGCTAAAGGGGATTCCGCGAGGTCCCGCCGGGCAACGGATCACCATCCGCTTCACTTATGACCTAAACGGGATTCTTGAAGTCGAAGCCGGCGCTGCAGAGTCGAATGCCAGGGCCAGTTGTGTCATCACGCGGCACGCTCAGAACCTGACAGATGCTCAGCTGAAGGAGGCCGTGACAAAACTTCAGGAGTTGAAAGCCGATCCGAGAGAAGATCAGGGCAATCGTCATCTGATCAAGCGAGCCGAGCGAATCTACCAGGAACTCTCCGGGGATCCTCGACTGCTGCTGGAGACACTTCTGGGCGGGTTTGAAGAGGCACTCGCCATGCAGGATCCATCGGCCATTGAGATGAATCGGTCGGCGCTTGAGAAGTTTCTTGATCACTTCGATTTGAGCTTTGAATGATTTTGTCTGTTGTCGGATGTTCGGTGCAACAATTCAGTGTCGAGGCATAGTAAACGACATGTCTGGGAACATAAGAGTACAGAGTCCTTCAGTTGTCGACCTGCAGAATGCTGTTGCAACCGATTGGTCGCGAAAACAGCTTGAGATTCCGCCAGGAGATGTTGCAGCTACTCATCGTCAGATTTGTGATTATCTGAAGTCCTGCCAGTTCAGTCCTCCAACTGCAGTGAAGTCTGCGATTGTCGGAGCCGTGTGTCCGGAGCGAGCGCTTCGATCAATCAGGTTTCGAGAGATCATTGCAAGGGAAATGTTGAGTCGCTTTACCGCCGAGTTCTTTCAACTCTCGCCGGAAATCCGCGACGAGCGTCTCAATGAACTTGCGAAACATGTCGCGGAGTTTCCCCAGCTGAAATGGCGACTCAATCGACTTCGGCCGGGTGTTTCGATTCGAGGCTCCGTTCCTTCGGGACTTGATGAGCCATCAAGACTGGCATCATCAATTGCTGATGTTTTTGTTATGTCACCTGAAGCAGCAGCTCGCGCTGGTCGAAGTGAAACGATCGATTGTCTTTCAGGAAAGTCGGTAGTACAGAAAAAGCAGAAAGCATTGTCTGCCGCCGCGCAATCATTTTCGATGTG
>CAIJTV010000889.1:0-5386 GCA_903823635.1 uncultured Planctomycetaceae bacterium | reverse complement strand
GCGATAACTCTCGTTACGTTTCCCGAGGGATCGATGCGATACACGCCTTCGATCGGGCGACCGTTCGCGTCCAGCATTTCCATCGTGCTTCGGTCGCCATATTGCGGATCGGTGAAGTAAATGCGATTCTGCGAGTCCATCGTCAGGTCATTGGGCTGATTAAACTTCTTGCCATCAAATGTTTCTGCCAGCACTTTGGTTGAACCATCGGCTTCAATGCGAGTAACTCGGCGACGCACTGGTTCGCAGATAATTAATCGTCCCTGTCGATCGAACATGAGTCCATTCGAGCCGGCGTTTTGACGATAGACGGAGCTTTTTCCGCTCTTGTCGCGGAGATTGATGTTTCCCTCGCCGCTCGTCAAAAGGCCCAATTCCGGATGCCATGCCGGCCCCTCCCCTGCTCCGTGTTCCTGCAGCAGTTCTGGTTGTGAAGTGAAGATTTTCTGAGCCGTCTCTTCGCTTAGTTTGAACGTGGCCGTGACCGGAAAATGATCTGAGAGACCTTCCGTGACCTTGTCTCTCAGGATTTCAGCGGATTCGACAGACCCCAACATACTTTGCGAAACAAAGATGTAGTCAAGTCGTCTGTCTGTCCCATGGTTCTCGTCGCTGACGAGGGGAGACGGAAACGTGCCGACAAATGGGGCCCCGTTGGAACGACGCTGTTGAATCAGGTCCACGTAACCCTCACGCAGAATCGACGAGATGCCGCCATAGTCAATCCGTCCGTTAGTGAGGTTTCGAGCACCCTTGTCGCGTTGGTCCAGCATCTGAAAAAAAGGGACAAGTTTGGGATCTGAGTCATACTGCGGCTTGTCTGCCGGAGAGAACCCATTGAAATCACCAGCCAGAATAATTTTGGGATTCAGTTCGGGAAGCGACTTTACGTCTTTCTGAAGCAGGCGAGCCTCTTCGATCCTTCGCTCAAAGTTCGAGGGGTGAAAGTGGATCACATAAAACCAGACACCCTGAATGCGGCACCGCAATAATCCATGATGCATGCCGTCGCGAATTCGTTTGATATCACTGATGGGATACCGTGAAGTGATGCCTGTGGGAAATCCATCTTGCTTCAGCAGAACAGAATGCTCATGCCCCCATGAGCGTGCATCGGTCGCCAACTTTTCCGGAGTGTACTCGTTCAGTTCCTGCAACGACACAACATCCGGCTTCTGCGCCGCCATCCATTTGAGCCAGTCTGCATGCCGCGGCTCCGCTTTCTTCGTGAAGCCATACCAGACATTATGAGTCACCAGCTTGAGAGTACTCGGCTGATCCTGGCCAAAAGAGGTTGCGGTGATCAAGACGGCGGTCAGGAAACAAAGAGCGCGCAGGTGTAACATGAGAGTCTCATCTACGTGGGAAGATCATGAACGAGAACCGACACGTAGAATGGAATTCATCATCAGAATCGTCAATAGACTCGCTCTTATGGACTGCGGCGGCCTGCTGCAGCTTTGGTGCAGGCAGCCTGCTGCCAAACAAAGCCAAGAAGTTCCTCAGAACTCAGTGTGGCGATCCACAGCAAGCTGTGGATTGCAAAGCGGCAGCAGGCTGCCGCAGTCCAAAGGAAGGAATCTCTCTTTGCCCTACTGCGGCGCGTTGAATTCTCGGATGTTCTGACTCTGCAGGTCCGGGCGGGTGAGATGAGCTTCGCAGAGGAATTCTTCAGCCAGAGACGCGTAGTCGCGAGCATCAGATCTGGCTGAGACGCTGCGACGGCAGGTTTGAGCAAACTGGAGAATGGCTCGCTGTGATTCACGGTCACCTTCGCAGTCTTTCGCGAACATGGCCTGAAGTGCAGGCAGTGATTCCCAGTCTTCCCAGCGGGAAAGATTCGTGATGGCGATTTCTCTCATGGAACTGTTCTGCAGCAGAAGCCGCATTGAAGATTGTATGCGTGCTTTGCTGATTACATCACCTTCGTAACTCCAGATGAACTGCAGAGACTGCACGAATGCATGTCGAGCTGTGTCGGGAACATCCGCGGGCAAAGCAATTGTCTCTTCGAGTTGCTTTAATCCTTCTTCACCAGTCAACAGCAGATAGCCTCCCATCAAGCCTTCCGCCCCGAATCGGAAAGCGCGCTTTGGCGTTGCTTGGCCGACGCCACTCGGAAGTTCTGGTTCGCTTTCCATCATCTGGCTCAGCAGGAACCGAGCATCCTCAGGACCGCCTGATAGCCCCAGCATCATTCCATAAAGTCCCAATCGTTCGGGGCTCATGTCTTTGTCCGCAATCCAGTGACGAAGATCTGCGGGGGACATTAAGTTTCGGACAGCGACTACATCGTCATATGAAGCGTTGCCAAATTCTGCCCAGGCATCGATCGCAACCAACGGATCACGGTGTTCCAGATTTGTCAGGAAGTAAGCCAGGCGAGTCGGCTGTGGGTCTGTTTGCGCTGGCAACTGCTGCAGATAGTTCACCGTGTCTGTGGTGATTGCCAGAGTTTCGTTCCAGGAAATCAATTCAGGGACCAGGAACGACGCCTTTTGAATAACGGCTTCAACTAAAGCATCGGACTTGAGAACTGCCTGAACGACTTTTCCGGCTGCGTTCGCATTGCCCGCATCAGAGTTCGTAGACGTCGATGCGAACGTACTTGCAGATCCCGGCACAGAATACTCTGGCAAAGTTCCGTACATCAGAAAGAGATCACCGGGAGCCCCGGCGGCTTCGCTGGGAATGACGATCGACTGACCAATCGACAGCCGATCCAGTTGAGCGGCGGTTTCCTCACCACGAAGGTATTTGCGAATGCGGAGAGTCGATTCCGGGCGAGTCCCATGGTCATAGACTTCAAATCTCACCAGCTCCGCAATCAGCACGAGATCCGCGCGGGAGATTTGTTCGGCGAGTGTCTGAGGTGGTGACAGGCAAAATGGACACGCCGGTGCATTGCGAAATATGGCGGTCAGCAGCAGAATTACCGCCAGAGCGGCCGACGCAACAGATGACTGGCGATGACGTTCAGTGAATCCATTCACGGTCAGACGTTCCGTTCAAAAACAGAATATGGAGAACTCCGGCATTGTCACAAGCCTGGGGCTTTTCGGGAAGAGGAACGACGATGTTTGTGTATCGCAGAGCCAACATTTCTGATGTCGGCCGAATTACGGAATTCAACTGCCGGTTGGCGCAGGAGACCGAAGGAAAACAACTGGATCCGGCCACTGTGACTCGCGGTGTTTCGCGAGGACTGCTGTTGGCCCCTGAAGTTCTGTACTTTGTTGCCGAAAAAGATGGCGTGGTCGTTGGTCAGGTCATGCTGACTCGGGAATGGAGCGACTGGCGTGACGGCTGGATGCTGTGGATTCAAAGCGTCTACGTTGATGCTGAATGGCGAGGTCTGGGGGTTTTCGGAAAGCTCTTTTCTTTCGCCATCGAGTCTGCCTCATCAGAGGGACACGTGGTCAACGTGCGACTTTATGTCGAGCATGCCAACGAGGCCGCCAAAGCCGTGTATGGAAAGTTGGGATTCCGAAACGCGGGTTACGAAGTCATGGAGATGCCGTATCAGGGTTCGTAGTCTTTGATACAGCGAACTTTGCTGACCGTCATTCGCCTGAACTGCGATTGCGTTCGCGTGGCTGACTCGGGCTGATATGCTTCGCAGCCCACAAGCAATCTCTGCAAACATGCGGAGCTTTCGTTCGAGATTTTCAGTACTCCTGACCAATGCAAAGCAGTCGTTCGAATGAATAATCCGAGATCGGATCAGGTCAATCCCTACACGGCCCCTGAATTGGCTCCACAAGATCTCTTACCGAAGGAGATCGCGGGGAAGGTCTCAACCTTTGCCTGGATCGTCGTTCTGCTGCTTTTTCCGGTTGCCCTGCTGAATTATCTCGACCGGCAAATGTTGGCGGCCATGAAGTCATCGATGGTGGGAGATATTCAGGGGATCGCGAACGAAGCGCAGTGGGGCTTTGTGCTGGGCTCGTTCAAATGGGTCTATGCCTTACTGAGCCCGTTTGGTGGCTACGTCGCGGATCGTTTCAGCCGACGGCTGGTCATTGGATTCAGTTTGCTGGTCTGGTCTGCCGTGACCTGGATGACCGCGTGGGTGAATTCTTATGAAATGCTGATTGCCACTCGTGCGCTGATGGGGATTAGTGAAGCGTTCTACATTCCCGCCGCGCTGGCGCTGATTACGGATTTTCATGTCGGAGCAACTCGTTCCCGGGCCGTGGGACTTCATCAGGCCGGAATCTACTGCGGATTAATCGTAGGAGGCATGGCGGGTTTCGTGGCGGAGTCTCCTGCCTATGGCTGGCGCTGGGCGTTTTCGGCGTGTGGGATTATTGGAGTTCTATATTCGCTGCCGCTGTTCATATTTCTTCGCTCACCGGAACGAAGTGTGGAGAAACAAAATCTGAGCCCTGCTCAGTCGATCAATGAACTTCGGCGCAACCGAAACTTTCTGTTGCTGGTTCTCTATTTCACACTGCCAGCCATCGCAGGCTGGGTTGTGAAAGACTGGATGCCGGCGATCCTGAAGGAGAAGTTTCAGTTGGGTCTTGGCAAGGCAGGACTCGTTGCGACTTTCGTTCATCCGGCTTCAATTGTCGGAGCTGCGATTGGAGGTTACCTGGCGGATCGATGGATGAAGAAAACCAGTCGCGGGAGGATTTTTGTCAGCGCCATCGGCATGGCCATGTTTCTGCCAGCCTTGTTTGGTGTCGGGAATGCGGCGACGGCAGGCGTTGCCGTCGCAGGACTTGTGCTGTTCGGATTCGGCTGGGGATTTTTTGACTGCAACAACATGCCAATTCTGTGCCAGATTGTCCGACCTGAATTGCGCGCGACCGGCTACGGTTTTATGAATCTTGTCAGCATCAGTTGTGGTGGATTCGGAGACTGGGGATTCGGTTACCTTCGCGACCGCCAGGTTCCGTTGAATTTGATTTTTGGTGCATTCGCTGGCGTGGCGGCGTTGTCAATTCTTATCGTGCTGCTGATCAAACCTGCGGAGGCCGACGTAAAGTAGGTACTGCCTGCCGGGCAGGCCTTTCGCCGAAGGCTTACCGCCGCGTGACGCTGTGCAGCTGAATTCGGCTCGCTTTAATCAAACCACGGGCACACAAAGTCGCGGCAAGCCGCGAAGTCTTTTTTGGGAGAAAAGACCTACCTTAGGTCCTTTGCCCAGCACGTGCGTCGGAGGCCTGATAATACCCGGCTTTCCATGAGTTCCGGTTTTAACCTAGAATCCGCAGACACTTTTAAACCTCTGTTTTCGTCTGCACGAGCCTTTTCACTTGGCTGCGCCAACTTCTATAGCCGTTCTCGGGTCTACGGGATCGATCGGAACCAGTTGTCTGGATGTCATCCGGGCTCATTCCGCCAGCCTGCGCGCGGCGGGATTGGTGGCGCATCGAAG
>CAIJTV010000888.1:0-3078 GCA_903823635.1 uncultured Planctomycetaceae bacterium | reverse complement strand
CTCGAAGCTACCTTTCGTACCGCTTTAGCTGCCTTTACAGGTTTGTCGATCAGTGTGATCCTCGGCACTCTGTCAGCCTTTGTATTCTCCCAATCCACGTTGATCCGGCGTGCTCTGTATCCCTATGCAGTACTGCTGCAAACGATCCCGATTATCGCGATTGCTCCGATAGTGATTGTCTCGTTTGGGCGAGGATTCTTCAGCATCGCTCTCGTGTCTTCCGTGATCAGTCTCTTCCCGATCATTACGAATACCACTACCGGTCTACTTCAAATTGATCCTAACCTGCTGGATCTGTTTCGGCTGAATGGGGCCACGCGTTTGCAGACTTTGCTGAAGCTGCGAGTGCCCTGCTCTTTGCCGTTTCTTTTCTCCGGCATCCGCATCGCCAGCGGTTCCGCAATTGTTGGCGCGATCGTTGGTGAGTTCTTTGTTGGCTCCGGACAGCCCGGACTTGGGGCTATGATTCAGCGAAAATCGGCTTCTCTGGACATGGCGGAACTTTACGCCACCGTCTTCACTTCCACCGCGTTGGGAACCCTGGCATTTGCGGCGGTAAGTCTTCTCGGTGAAAGTCTTCTGCGACGACGCTTCGGGATGAGTCTGGGCGGACGATAGATTTTTTTCCTCAGGAAAGCGGTTGGCTCTGCTGCTTCTTGCGATAGACGTACAACACTGGTGATTCGTCGTTGTCGGCTGCTCCGGGGATCACTTCTGTGGTCCAAGACGGTGCCTTGTTATTCTCACTCCAGTCAGCGACGGCCCGAGCTTCTTCTTGTCCTCCCGCATGTCCGCGATAGGCGATCACGGTCATCACGCCACCCGCTCTTAAAAGGCTGACACCGGCCGCTATCGCTTCTGTTGTTGTCGCGGCTGATGTTGTTCGCTGTTTATTTCCTCCGGGAAGATAGCCGAGGTTAAACATAATCGCCCCTGCGACTTCCGATGAAGCTAGCAGTGACTTCAGCACCTGACTGTGATCATCCTGATGTAAAGTGACGTGAGTGATGGATTCTGTTTCCAATCTGGTTCGCGTTGACTGAATCGCTTCTGGCTGAATGTCGATTGCGTGAACGTGCCCTGATGGCCCGGTACAAGCTGCCAGAAACACCGTGTCATGTCCGTTTCCCGCTGTAGCATCCATTACGGTGTCGCCCATACGCACCGCTCGTCGCACGATACTGTGTGCCAGTTTCGTCAACGACAAGCCCTTTGCCCCTGTTGCTCGATTCTCTTGCCCCTTCGTTTCTGGTTTCAACGCCATAAGTTTCACAAATCGCCTGGCCGTTATTGGGGCCATCAAAGACGCTTTCGAACCCATACCATTCAGAATTCCCACGTGCGGGTAAGTTGCGTGACGAGCCGCGATCGGCAGCCGATTTCTCATGCCCGCTCTGATGGCTGAGTATTGCGCGATGACTCGACTGTTCTCTGTTGTTATCTCATACAGCCCACGCAAAAGTTCGTCTCGGCCATTTTGTGTCTCTTTCTGGTCCAGGTTTTCGCGGTCGTATGTGGCTCCCAGAAGGTATTCTTGTGGTAAACCGTCTTCTCTCTCCTCCGTGCCGGGAGCCAACCAGAAACCTTGATGAACTACTTGTTTGACTGTCCGATCGGGAATCTCAAGCCTCAGGATTTCTCCCCGTGCCGGAGCATCCGGTATTTCTGGAAACCATGGGTTTTCCTCTGGTTGGTAACCCTGACAAAAATAGATCTCCTGTCCTACGAAAGCCAATTTGGGCACTCGAACACTGCTTTCACTGACCTCGAGATCTGTTGTCGGGTCCAGATCGAACTGATGAAAACATCCTTTTTCGGCGAAGAAGCTCCTGGTCACTTCGAGAAATGTGCTGACTCGAAGTCGAGCGGCCCGCAGCATTCGAAATCCCTTCACTCCGCCATTTGCTCCGTTGATCAGTTCGATCTCACTGCGATGAGTTTCGTAACGTTCCTTGAGAAAGAAATCTCTCTCTATGTCATCCTGAAGGTACCGTTCCGCTGGCTCTTCATTGAACAGTGATGCTCCCGTTTCCGTTTCTACTCGCCTATAGAACTCCTTGGCGACAGTCAGGCTTTCGTCAAAGTCGCCCGCCTTCGATAGTCGTCGTCCTGTAAACGGTGTAACCAATCCCGCCGCGATGCGAGACGCCGTGATGTTCCTGCCTCGATCAAGAACATGAACTGTCTTGTCTTCCCAATGAAGCGACCAGGCCAGTACTGAACCTGTTATGCCCTGCCCAATGATCAGGCTCTTCGACATCTGCCGGGCTCCTCTGATTCAGCTTCGAGCGCATTGATCACCCCTAATGATCTCGCTGAGACTGAGTTTTCTTTCTGTTTCATTGTTTTTCCCTCGTGGTTCAGTCTATTCTGGGGCCTTGTTTTCGTGCTTTTCACTCTCGCGTCTCGGCCTTTTGCAAAAGGTTCCCGCCCATGTCGTCTCATTCCCCCCGGAATCGTCGCTCGTTTTTGAAGACCACTGCTGCTGGCTCCGCCGCTGCTCTTTCGTCTTCTTTGTTCGTTTCTGAAGCGTCTGCCAAAGCTTCTCTCAGCCCTCTTGAGAAACTCAATATCGCGTGCATCGGTACCGCCAATCGTGCGGCTGAGGATGTTAACGGGGTCATGAGTGAAAACATCGTCGCTATTGTCGACCTTGACTCAAACTACCTCAACAAAGCGAAAGCGATGTTGACTGAGAAAAACAAGCTCGAACCTCGCACCTATGCTGACTATCGCGAGATGATCGAAAAAGAAGGTGACAAGATTGACGCTGTCGTCATTGGCACCGCCGATCATCATCACGCACCAGCGTCGATCCGAGCCATTCGCGCTGGCAAACATGTGTACTGCGAAAAACCTCTGACGCACACAGTCTTTGAAGCTCGTCTGATCGCAACTGAAGCCAAAAAACGTGGCTTGGCCACTCAGCTTGGCACTCAGATTCACGCGGAAAACAACTATCGCCGAGTTGTTGAGATCATTCAGGCCGGTGTCATTGGCGATGTAACGGAAGTTCATGTTTGGGTTGGGAAGGGCTGGGGCGGCGGCGAACGTCCTGCGAAGGCCGATCCGGTACCT
>CAIJTV010000887.1:0-2758 GCA_903823635.1 uncultured Planctomycetaceae bacterium | reverse complement strand
TGTTCAAGTTGTAGTAAACCTGTGTGATTCATTCTCGTGGCCCGAAGAGAAAATGCTGAATGACAGCTGGCTTAATCGCGATCGCTGATGTCTAAGCATTCCGCATCGTGTTGACCTTTCAGATTCCTGAGGAGAGGGCCAGGGATTCTTCCAGGTGCATCATGACCAGAATACGTGAAAACAGTGCAGGGACCTCTGTTCCGAATTCACGATTGACCATCGCTTTTGCCAGACGCGGCAAAAGAAAGCCGCGTCTAATGCAGGACTGCGAAGCGTTCCCCTGAATTGCCATCAAACTCATGCTTTTTGCGAATCTCCAGATCTTTGATCGCTTCTCGGGCACAAAGCCGGTCGACGTGGACACATACTCGACCTGAGGCAGCTCGGGATAGAACTGATCGATCGCTTCACTGTGGAACAGTCGTCCGCGGAAGTAATCGAACGGCAGATTGATCAGCAGGTCGAAGATCGCATGGCTCAGATAAGGAGCCAGAATCTGGGTCTGCTGGTTAAGCATTCCATAAGGACACAGAGCAAGTTCTCGACGAACACGGTTGTAAAAGAAGAATGGAGCGGCAGGATTCGGCAGATCCGCATATTGATCCAGCTCACGTGACAGGCGAGTCACCGCGAGATCTCGATTCCATCGCTCACGATAGGTCGGCGTCAGACTCGTTGTCAGATAGCCATCGTCCGCCAGCAGCCAGTCGGACAATTCTGCCAGCTCACGTTTACGAAACTGATCCAGCATCCTGGTGTCGTTGTAAACGCCGCAGGAGAAAATATCGCCGGCGATACCGTCCCACGAAGCCGCAAACTTCTGTTCATCCAGCCAGCGCGCGACGGGAACCATTTGAGCATGCTCATCGGCGCAGAAGCTGGTGAGCAGATCCTTCTGCATTTCGTCAGCGAATCGATCGTCTGATTGTTCAATAATCATGTGCGGCAGTTTCAACGCAGCCGTGATGCGCGATGCGATTTCAGCGTCTGTGCTTGGCCGCGGCGGTGCTGATCGTGCTGTCACGACCATCGACGGATTTCGGCCTGCTCGCACCAGGGCGTAGAGAATGTGGCGAGAATCTCGCCCGGCGGAGAGAGGTACGCACATCCGTTCGAAGGCAGCCGGAACCATTGCTTCGACGACTTCCTGAAATCGAACACCGTACTCACGAACGGCTTGTTCCCGGCTGAGCGTCGAGACCGTCTCGGAGATCGGTGGTGCCAATGTTCGAATCGAAGGACTTCCGTCCGACCATGTCAGTTCGCTTCCGGCAGGGAGCAGACCAACTGCCTTGAAAGGAGTGTCGTTGCCAATGTAGTAGCCCAGACGAATGAAGACCGCAACCGCTGCGTCGTCCAGGTCCGTCGCCGCGCCCGCTCGAATCAGTTCGAGAGCAGAAGTGCTGACGCCAAAACCGGAAGGAAGTTGAGCATAATAGACAGGCAGAAAACCAAAGCGATCGTTGCGGACAGTCAGCGTGCGACCGTCCCAATTCCATTCGGCCCAGACGCCTTCGCCTTCGCTGACGCCGGATCCTGAATAGCGGTACCCCAGTGATGCAGACGATTTTCCGTTGACCGTGAATGCCCCTGCAGGCTGACGAGAAAGGATCAGGGTCGCCTGACGGTCGGGATTGGGGTGCAGCATGGTTGTTGGCTCAGTTCCGGGGGCGTTGACACAGAATGTCTCTGGGGGACGTCACGAAGTGTCCCACTTACAGAGATACGACCGGAATTGAGCAGATTTGGCTCTTTTTGTTGCCAGCTGTGGAAACGGGTGTTGCCGAACGACATCACTCCGTCACAGACCGGAGCTTTGATCACATAACCGTCCGGGGTAAAAGTAGGACTCTGGAGGACTTGTCGATTTTTGGCATCTCAGAAAACATCCCAAATGTCGCATATTGCCAGCACGTCGCATTTGCCCGAGCATATTCTTCTTCACCAGCCGGACATCTGCTTCCTTTCGGGAAGGAAAACGACATTGGGAAGGGTTTGCCTTTGAGTCGTGGAATCCGGTATGGGTAACCTGTTTGCATGGTGGCATGAGCCCGATCGAATTGTCGAATCGGGTGGAGTCAAACAACTGAGAAGTCTGCGAACGGACGCGCGGCTCTCCGGATATTTCGGAGTTCTATCGTCATGCGTTTCAAAAGCGTTCTTGCAGCCATCGCTGCCGTCGTTTCATTCCCGAGCCTTGGCTTAGCGGGATTGTGTGGCGTTCCTTCCTACAACTGTTGCCCAACCGTCGCGTGTGCTCCGGCTTCGTGCTACACGACATGCCGCGTCGCGACGGAGACCTGTTACCGCACGGTCTGCGAAACAGTTTATGAGCCACAGGAATACACCTCGACTCGCACTGTTTGCGAAAACGTTTTCGAAGACGTGCAGCAGACCTGCTATCGCACAGTGACTGAAACAGCTTACCGCGAAGAAGCGTACACGGTTTGTCGTCCGGTCACCGAAACCGCTGTCCGCCAGGAAACCTATTGCGTTCAGCGACCTGTTGTGGAAACGCTCTATCGCACCTGCAACTACACTGTTCAGCGTCCTGTCTGGGAAGAACAGGTTCGTGAGTGCCGCTACACGATTCAGCAGCCAGTCTGTGAAACTATTCAGCAGGAATGTCGCCAGACGGTCATGAAGTGCGTGACAGACACCATTCAGCAGGAACGCTGCTACACCGTGATGCGTCCGGAAACTCGCACTCGCTGCGTTCAGCGTAACGTTGGTCAGTGGGTCACTCAGACTCAATGCA
>CAIJTV010000886.1:0-9759 GCA_903823635.1 uncultured Planctomycetaceae bacterium | reverse complement strand
GGCAAGATCAAGCTGGGCGACTTCGGGATCGCTCGTGATACCGAAGCAACCGCACTGACGGCTGCGGGTAAGACAGTCGGTACCTATGCCTACATGGCTCCCGAACAAATTCAGGGCAACGTGCCGATCTCACGCAAGACTGATCTTTATGCGACAGGTTGTTTGCTCTACGAAGTACTGACCGGGCAGACTCCGTTTGTCGCCGACAACCCAGCCGAGATGCTGATGCAGCATCTGAATGATGATCCTTACAACGTTCGTGAAAAAATTCCGGAGTGCCCGCTGGCACTCGATCAACTGATTGAACGGCTTCTTGCGAAGAGTCCTGACGACCGACCCTATGACGCTCTGGCGGTTCACACGGAACTGACGGAGATTCTGCAAAAAGCACAGCAGGTTGTTTCGGACGTTTCTCCCGAAGCGATGGCGGCGGCAGGAGCGAGCAAGGGTTCAACGGTCGACCCCGAGACTGGTGAACTCAAGCCGAAGAAGAAAAAGAAGAAAAAAGATAACTCAGCGTTCTATGAAAAAACATGGTTCCTCGTCACCTGTTTCTTTCTGCTGATCGCGGCTGCCGTCTGGATGGTTCTGGGACCCAACGAAGACGCGCTGTACCTGAAAGCCAAAGAAGCGATGGCCACCGGCGACGATTCGTCTGTGGTCAAATTTGATGATGCGAAGCGAATGTTTCTTCTGCCTTACCTGGAGCAGTATCCGGAAGGCAAACACGTTCAGGAAGTGAGCGGCTGGCTGGATGATGCAGAAGTCGCAATTCTTGAGCGACAGGCCGAGAATATGGCTCGCGGCAAACGCGACGGACGCAATCGCCATGAAAAGGACTGCATTGCCGCCCTGCAGGCTGAACGCGACAAAGACCGCAATCTTCTCGAATCCATCGAACTCTTTCAGCAGATGTTGAATTCACTCAGCAGCGCGAATACTCAACCAGCGGCTGCGGCTTCCGACGAAAAAGCCGACGCAACTGAAGCAGGCGGAATCATCGGCGATCCGAAATACTGGAGAATGCTGGCTGAACGTCATCTGAAGTCGCAAAAGAACGCCCTCTTGACTCACAGCGAACGTAACCGAATCATTACAGAGCGAATGACAGCGGCGGATAAACTTCTGGCTTCTGACGAACCCGAAGATGGTCAGCAAATCCTGACGTTGTTCCGCGATATTTTTCGTTCCGAGAGAGATCTCGACCCATGGCTCGATTACGCACGGTTCCGACAGAATGGTGAACCAGCCGAGATGCCAAAACAATAAAGTCGCAGATCACTATGGCACTTGATGAGAATACAATCGGAATGAACGATTCCGTTCTGATCGAAGATCTCGTCGATCAGTGGGAGGGCGCTCGTGAGCAGGGAAAGCATTTGTCCATCGCTGACTTATGTCGCCACGCGCCTCATCTTGAGCAGGACCTGCGGCGCAGAGTTGACGCCATCGAGCAACAGCACTTCGCCTCACGCGGAAAATCAGACCGCAAATCGACAACCGGAACTGACACAGAGAGCCTGACATCTTCCAGTGAGATTACCTCGCTGATTTTTCATGCCAAAGGTGGCCTCGGAGCCGTCTACCGTGCAACGGAGCGCGAACTGAATCGCCAGGTAGCGGTCAAATTCATCCACCAGAGTCTGATCAAAGATCGCACAAGCTGCGATCGCTTTATGCTGGAAGCAGAAGTCACCGGACGCCTGGAGCACCCAGGGATTGTGCCGCTGTATGGAATTGGCCAGGCCGAAAACGGGCAACTGTTCTACTACATGCGTTACATCGACGGCGAAACGATGGATGAGGCCATTCAACGCTGTCATCAGGTTCGCGCGACCGCTGGCAGCACTGCAGAGCCGAGCCTTGAGTTTCGTCGGCTCCTAACGGCATTCATTTCAGTCTGCAAGACTGTTGCCTATGCCCACAATCGTGGCATCGTGCATCGAGACATCAAGCCGGCGAATGTGATGCTGGGGAAGTATGGCGAGACGATTGTTGTCGACTGGGGTCTGGCGGTTCCCGTGAATCGCGATGATCGCTTTCGCAACAGCGGCGAAATGACTCTGATGCCCAACGCTGGCAGCCAGAACAGCAGTACCTCCGGTGGCGGAGCTGGCACACTGGCTTACATGAGTCCCGAACAGGCGTCCAATCTGGCCCCCACTCCGGCCAGCGACATCTACAGTCTCGGCGCCACGCTCTACAAGATCCTGTGCGGGCAGCCCGCCTTCACGGGTGATAACGGTCATGAAATCCGGACTCGCGTGATTGAAGGGCGGTTCACACATCCGTCGGAGATCGTGCGGAGTGTACCTCGCAGTCTGGAAGCCATCTGCCTGAAAGCGATGCAGGCACAGCCGAAAGATCGCTACGAGACGGCTCTCGATCTCGCGGCAGATGTCGAGAATTATCTGGCCGATGAGCCCGTATCAGTCCTGAGTGAGACTCGCGCTCAACGAATCTCGCGCTGGGTACGAAGGCATCGGTTCGCCGCTCAGTCGGCAGCTTTAGGGATTGTCGCCGTCGTCCTGATCAGTGTACTGGCCGCTGCATGGCTGGGGACGCTGGCCCGACGCGAACATGCAGCTCGTGAACTGGCTGACTTCAGCCATAAAGAAGCACAAACCGCGCGGCAGGAGAACCTGGAAACGACAGCTCGCACGATGGCTCAGGCCATCGGCTACGAAATTGATCTGCGCTGGAGACTGCTGGAGTCCGAAGCGCAGTCGGAATCATTGAAGAATCTCTTGAGGGCCGCCAACGCGAATCCGAGCGAAAAGACTCTGTGGGAGCCGTTGCAGGCGTGGCTTAACGAACATCGTGGTCTGCGTGGCAACGCGATTCAGAATTCGAATTGGAGTATCTTTTCAAATACCGGACTGCAGTATGCTCGTACGCCGCGAGGCACCAGCATTGGCAGTGAATATCGTCATCGCGATTACTTTCACGGGCTCGGTCATGACCTCGAGAAAGATGATCCACGTGTGGCCACTTTGAAACCACTAGAGTATCTGATCCCGAAGTTGGCAGAGCAGGGCGATGTCGTCAATCTTTCGTGCGTCTATCAGAGCACCGCGACGAATAAACTGGTCGTTTCATTCTCTGTGCCCGTTTGGGACAGTGAAAATCCGATCGAACGACAAGTGCTGGGTTTGCTTTCCATGACGCTGGAGATCGACGACTTTGGCGTTCAGAAAAATGCGATGTTGTTTCAGATTGAAGAGAACCAGATTACTCATCACCAAGGAATGGTGATCGCTCATCCGAAGTTGAAGGATCGTAGGTCCGACGCGGAGTTTCCTCGCGTCGCAGACTCTGTTCTGACAGTGGCCAGGAAACTCGTGAACGCCGAGACTCCAGAACTTTCTGTGGAACTCATGGAACAGTTTGTTGACCCCATCACCGGAGCATCTCATCTGGCCGCCATGTCGCCAGTGATTGTGCACAGCCGCCCCAAAGAAGTCAGCAATATCGGCTGGGTTCTGGTCGTGACGGAGACGGACAAGTAACTCTCACGCCTTGAGTCTTGTTCGCGTCAGTGTGACGAATTCGTAGGGTGGGACCAGCTCGCATCGCGAGCGCCGGCCCACCATTTTTCTTCAACGATGGTGGGCCGGCGTTACGCTGGTCCCACCCTACATTCTTTCTTCAGCCGCCAACGCGTCAGAGCTCTGAATACCCCGAGGCTGTGGGGCTGCCACCACTGCGGAGCACGACTTCCGCTTTCGCCACGATGTTCTCGTCGATACCACAACTGCGCATGTGGCGAATCGTCTGATCAATATCATAAGGGACACGTCGAAACTCAACCTGCCCTTTGTCAATAATCGCATAGGCTGCACGCGGGTCACCATCGCGAGGCTGACCAACGCTGCCCGGATTGATCACCTGAGTTTTCTCAAGCTGAAGCTGCATCGGGATGTGCGTGTGGCCGACACAGACAAAATCCACGTCCACATGCTCCAGACGCTGCTGCCATTGTTCCGCGTTGTCTCCGACGTACTCATCCATTGGATCACGAGGCGTGGCATGGACCAGCAGAAATCGATGATCGCCCAAAGTCAGATAACGAGTCACCGGCATTTGAGCCAGCCAAGTGAGGTGCTCATCATTCAGAACTTCGAAGTGTCTTGGTCGCATGGCCGCTGCCATCCGACGAAAGGTTCCCCCCGGTTTTACAACGACTCGCTGTGCCACCGAGTGATCATGATTGCCTCGCACAGTGGCAAGAGCATACTTGCGTACCCAGTCGATGCAGGGCAGGGGATCAGTGGCGTAGTCGACAACGTCGCCCAGAAACAAACAGGCATCGAATCGCTCATTGATCGCCGCCAAGGCTGGCCAGTTTGCATGGATGTCGGCCAACAGAAGGATACGCATGGGTCGCTCGGTACTCACATTTTACGGGAACAATTCGAGGATCGCAGGGATCATGATTACTCGGCTACCGCTCGTCAACGCGACGCGAATCATGGGGAAACACCCCAACCTGGGATCCATAGGGGTGTTATCCGATGGCTCGAATCACGGCAGCAGAGCGGGATTTACCGATTGAATGGCTCATTTTGAGCCTTCGTGCCAGAAACCTGGGTGACATTTGTGTGCACAGTTCGTCTGCCTGAGGGTTTTCGCTACAATCGGGGTAGTCGGAAGATGCAGCGTGTGGGAATGGTCTCGCTGGCGAGCGTTTTTCGTTTGTAAACCGAGCGGTTTTAACACCATAACGCCGGTTGTTCTGTGCGGAATTCTGCTGCCGCCCTGGTGTGCGGCGCTTGGTAAATCCGCGTCTGTAGTTCGGAGTCTGAAGACCGTGTCTGGAACTATCGCTCAGCGAAAGTCGATTTTGGTTGTTGAAGATGAACCCATCATTCGGGAAACTCTGGCTGAGTTCCTGATGGGTGAGGGTTTTGAAGTCCGTACCGCCGGAACTGCGGCCGAAGCCATCCGTGTGGCCCAGGAACGCGATTACGATGTCGGGATCTGTGACATTCAGCTTCCCGACGGCGACGGCGTAAAAGTCCTGCGCCAGCTTCATCGCATCAATCCAGCGATGTTCGTGCTGATTATCTCCGCGTACGCGACCGTAGAGAATGCCGTTGAAGCCTTTACAGCCGGAGCCTTCGACTATCTGGTGAAGCCTGTTCGCTTTGAAGAGCTGGTAAAGCGTCTGCAACGACTCTTCAAGTTCCAGGATCTCTATCGCGAAAATCAACGACTGCGCAACGACCTGGCCCGCAGCGCGGGCTTTGATCAGGTTGTGGGGTCCAGCCATGCTCTCCAGGAACTGCTGAAGACCATTCGCAAAGTAGCGGCCACAAATTCGAACGTCCTGCTGGTTGGAGAAACCGGCACGGGCAAAGAATTATTCGCTCGCGAAATCCATGTGGCCGGTCCAAACAAGGACGAAAAATTCCTGGCTGTGAGCTGCGGAACTCGCCCTGTCGAATTGCTGGAAACTCAGCTCTTTGGAAACAAAGACGGCCAGGAAGGTGCTCTGGTCACTGCTGGAACAGGAACCGTGTTCCTCGACGAGATCGCTCAACTGCCGCCGGGAACTCAGTCAGAAATCCTGCGAGCAATCGAGTATCAGGAAGTCACTCCGGTTGGTGGTGCCAAGCCCGTCAAGGTTCAGGCTCGCATCATCGCAGCAACTTCTCGTGATCTGAGCCAGGAAGTGACCGACGGCAACTTCCAGGAAGATCTGTTCTATCGTCTGGATGGCGTCAAGATTCGTATTCCCGCACTGCGAGAACGTCTCGACGATATTCCGGAACTGGTCGAATACTTTATCGTTCGCCATCGCGAAGCCATGGGCAAACGCGTCTCTGGTGCGACAAGTGAATCGATTCGCACTTTGATGGCCGCTCATTGGAAGGGCAACGTTCGCCAGCTGGATAACGCGATCGAACGAGCCGTCATGATGTGCGAAGGTGAGGAGATTACTCCAAACGACCTTCCGCCAGATCTGCTGGGCGGTGGATCTTCATTGCCGGACACCGACGATCTGCGGTCGGCTCTGCGACACTACGAACGCCTGCACATCACGCGAGTTCTCCGTCAGTGCCCGGATAAAAAAGAGGCGGCTCGCCGCTTGAAACTGGGCTTGTCGAGTCTATATCGCAAGATCGAAGAACTGAAGATCGAGCTGTAAGGCGGTCCGCAACGCAATCACACAGTTTGCCTGACACAGGCCGGGACGAAATTTGTCCCGGCTTGTCTCTTTGGTACTCACTATACTCCCTGAACTTTTTCTGGCTTCGCCCGTGAACACCGACGAAATCAAAGCCTGCATTCCTCATCGTGATCCGTTTTTGTGGCTGGATGAAGTCACCGAGATCAGCGAAACACATATCGTGGCTCGCAAAGTCCTGAAGGAATCTTTGCCGGTCTTTCAGGGCCACTATCCGGCCTTCCCGGTCTTCCCGGGAGTGCTGCAATGTGAAGCCTGCTTTCAGGCCGGAGCGGTACTAATTTCAAAGTTAGTCCCGACCGGATCAGAAGAAGTTCCCGTGGTAACTCGGCTTAACAACGTCCAGTTCCGCAAGATGATTCGGCCTGGGGAAACCATTGAGCTGACCGTGGAGCTGACAGAGCGAGTCGCCAACGCCTTCTACTTGAAGGGCAAATGCTCCGTCGACGGCAAAGTCACCGCGCGTCTGGAATTCGTCTGCACCGCCGCGGCGGTGGAAGCGTAGCGAATTCGCAGAGCTCAACGATTGTCCGTCGCGAATAAACGGTACTGGAGACCGTGCCGGTCGGAACGGGTGGCTCGGTCAGGAGACGGGCCACAACTCTGCGGCTCGCCCAACAATGCCGCTGGCCGCAACCATGCGAAGACCCCAGCCCGTATGGGTTTCGCCGCGAATGCGGCGGCTGCGCGTAGCCCCACGCTTCAGCGTGGGGTCAAATAAGCATCCCCGTCGTCTCGGCCGTGAATACGGCCGCAGCAGATTTACGTCGCCTGAATACAAGACACCTTCCGCCGTTACACAGCGGACTTCGTCTGTCGGCCAATTACCCCACGCGGAAGCATCAGGCTACACGCGATGCTCTTTCCACGAGCCGCCAATTCATTCGCTTCTGTGTTGCGACTCTTCGCTCTACATTGCCTTCATGCCACTCGACCTTGATGACACCATTGTTGCCCTCGCTTCACCTCCGGGTTCCGCCCTGCGCGGGATTGTGCGGGTCAGTGGAATGGCAACCGTCGATGTTGTAGCAGAGTTGTTTCGGCCGGATGAAAAGTCGAACAGTTGGCGATCGTCGAAATTGCCTCGACGATTTACAGGCCACCTGGAACTTTCCTCGATCATTGTTCCTGTGCCGGTCGCTCTGATGTTCTGGCCGACAAAGCGAAGTTATACGGGCCAGCCGATGGCTGAGTTTCATCTGATCGGCTCACCTCCGCTGCTGGAAGCAACGATTGAACACCTGTGTGAAAAGGGTGCTCGCCTGGCTCGGCGAGGTGAATTTACGATGCGGGCGTTTCTTTCAGGCCGCATCGACCTGCTGCAGGCGGAAGCGGTTCTCGGGGTGATCGAAGCGACAGATCACGAAGAACTCCAGAAGGCACTGTCTCAGCTTGGTGGCAGCATGACTTCTCGGCTGGGTCAGGTGCGAGCCGATCTGATTGCACTTCTGGGAGATCTCGAAGCGGGCCTGGATTTCGTCGAAGAAGATATCGAGTTCATCACGAAGCCCGAGATTGCTCGTCGACTTGACGAAGCATTATTCGTTGTGAGGCAATTGGCCGAAGATTCTGCCAGCCGATTACCAGCCGGTTATCGTCGTCGAGTAGTTTTGGCGGGGCTGCCGAATGCTGGCAAGAGTACTCTGTTTAATCGACTGATCGGACAGCAAAAGGCAATCGTCTCACCAATCGCCGGGACGACCAGAGATTATCTCACGGCCACACTGCCGCTGGATTCGATGGAGGTGGAACTAATCGATACTGCGGGCTGGGAAGATGCGGCCGATCTGATCATGGAACGTGCTCAGGAGCTGCGCGGTGAACAGGTCTCGGCCTCGGATCTTGTCGTCTGGTGTACTGCCGCTGATCTTTCTGATCTTTCTGATCATGAGAGAGCTGAAGACGAGCAACTTCGCAGGATCGCAGCAAAGCAATCGTCGGCCATGATTCATGTACTGACTCGGATTGATTTGACGACGGGAGGTCAGTCGGATGAATCCGACGCTACGATTAGCAGCGTTTTGTGCGTGAGTGCGGAGACGGGGCATAACATCGAAGCTCTGCGCGAGACAATTCTGGCCAGCCTGAACTCCGCCAACGCCTCACGCAGCGAGCTGCTGGGGACGACGGCGGTGCGATGTCGAGACAGCCTGCAGCGAGCCACGCAATCACTGGATCACGCACTCACGGCGACCACAGCGAATCACGGCGACGAACTGATCTCCATGGAGATTCGCTCCGCACTGCATGAACTAGGTACGATCCTGGGTGATGTCTACACTGACGATATTCTGGACCACATCTTCAGTAATTTTTGTATCGGGAAGTAGCGGGCGACTATTTCAGCATCGCCAGAGCTCGCTGACGATCTCTAACCAATTTGGGATCCGGCGAATTCGTTGAGAGGCGATTATTCAATTCTTCGAGTGCTGCGTTAAGCTCTCGACGGGCTTCTTCGCGATGCTCCGGATTCTGGCTTTCGGTCAACAGCAGTAACTGAGCGCGACGAATTCGCCAGGCGCTCTTGAGCCGTGAATCCGCAAGTTCGCGTTCAATAATCGCACCAGCTTCGTCAATAAAGACTGCGGGGAGTAACTCACCGGACAAATCTTTGCTGGCGTTTTCAATCAGCACGTCGCATAACCTGGCACGAATCACAGGGCTGCCGGTCGTGACATATGATTCTCGAAGTGCCGTCAGGCATTCGGAATATCGGCCAAGCCTCTGCAATGCCTCGGCCTGCCACAGAGCCCACTGAACCTCCTCAGGGCGGCTTTTCAAAGCAGCAGAAAAATCGGCGGCGGCGTCATTCCACTGACAATAGGCCAGATGAATTTCACCTCGCAAGGCCAACGCGGCAATACGAACGATTTCACTTGGACTCTCGAGCAAAGGCTGCAGGGTTTCCATTGGCTCCCTGAGAACCAGCAGGGGCTGCGGAGAATCCGCCGCCTGACGTTGCAACTTCAATTGGAGTCGCGCGAGTTCCAGACGAGCAATCTCCAGAGACCCATCCAATTCGATTGCACGCTGCAGGTCATTGGCCGCACGCACATCATCACGGAGTGCGCGAAACTCTGAAGCTCGGCGAAACATAAGATCAGCGGTTGGCCCCGATTTCAGCATCGTGGCGTTCAGTGCTGCAATCACAGCTTCGGGCCCATTATGCGCGAGTGCTGATCGTGACGATGCCAATAGAATTGTCATCAGAGTCAGAACAATTCGCCAGGAGGAATAAACTCTCAAGACCGCCCTCACTTTGGCACCGCAAGAAGATAAGCGTCCAGGGTAAGGTCGCTGCTCCCGAGGTCATCGTTGTGGCCTTCGATGGACAGAATGTTGTCGTCATCTGTCAGAAACTTCACGGCATCCTTCAAAGGCAGGTATTCGTAACCCTCTGCTTCGTGACTGCTCACGCCTTTGGCCATCGCTCCGCGTCCTGACTTGACGTTAACTCGCAGGACTTCGTGGCCATTCAGATAAGCGATGAATGCATCGTCATAACTGATCACAAGGCCCAGTTCGGCAATCTGTTCTTTCTTCCCGGGCGGTAATTCAAAGTCTTTGCG
>CAIJTV010000885.1:0-2153 GCA_903823635.1 uncultured Planctomycetaceae bacterium | reverse complement strand
CAATTTTTCTCTACGTTCCCTTCAACGGAGTCCATAGTCCGATGCAGGTGCCCGACAGTTACCTCCAGCCTTATCCGGGAATGAGCGGTCCACGTCAGAAACTAGCGGGAATGCTGGCGGCCGTTGATGAAGCGATCGGACAGATCGTGGAATCTCTGGAGACGGCTGGATTGCGTGAGAATACCCTGATCGTTTTTTCCTCTGACAATGGTGGTCCACGCCCCGGGAAAAACACTCCACTGCGTGACTTCAAAGGCTCGATCTATGAAGGCGGTGTGCGAGGATGTGCATTCGCCAACTGGCCAGGAAAAATCCCCGCAGGCCAGCGCATTACGGAACCGATGCATGTGATCGACTGGTATCCGACTCTGGTGAAGCTCGCTGAAGGAAGCCTTGACCAGAAACTTCCGATTGATGGAATGGACGTCTGGCCAATGCTGACGACGCAGGCAGCTTCACCGCACAATGCCATTCTGAGCGTACAATCTCCGACAAAGGCCGCGGTACGAATGGGTGACTGGAAGCTGATCAGCCAAGCCCCTTCCGTTAACGCCCCCGCCAAGGCGGCTCGCGCGAAAACTCGTGTGAAGAATCGCCAGCAGGGGGCAGAGACCATCCAGCTCTATAATCTGGCGACCGACATCGGCGAAGCAACAAACCTCGCGGAAAAAGATCCGGAGCGAGTTGCCACGATGAAAGCCATGCTCGACGTCCTTTTGAAGGACGCGGTTCCCTCGGGAGCACCTGCTGAAAACGAAGGCGAATGATCGACGACGCATAATGCATTGTCTCTAAACCTTGTTAGTTCGATTCCGCCTGTGCTTACAAACTTGCCATCATACGATCGCTCCATCTCACCATTACAGCGACCAGAGACTCCCTCATGCGTTTTGCTTTCCTGTTCATCGTTGGACTTAGCCTGATACCGTACTCCAGCAGTTGTCTTGCGGGGCATCCTGCTGCAACGACGAACATTGTGCTGATCTTTGTCGACGATCTCGGCTATGCCGACATTGGTCCATTTGGTGCCACGAAGGTTAAAACTCCGCATCTGGATAAGTTTGCTGCGGAGGGAATGAAATTCACCAGCTTCTATGCCACACCGGTCTGCTCAATGTCGCGAGCATGCCTGATGACCGGGTGCTATAACGCTCGCGTTTCGATGCCCGGAGTCCTCTTCCCGGGAAACAACATTGGCCTGCATCCGGACGAGATCACACTGGCTGACGTCGTGAAACAAAAAGGGTATTCCACAATCTGTATTGGTAAGTGGCATCTTGGCCATCGCCAGCCATTTCTCCCGACGAAGCAGGGTTTTGATTCCTACTTCGGTATTCCCTACAGCAATGACATGACCATCGATACGGAGCATGCTCAGTTCGCTGCAGACTGTGTGTTTCGCGAAGGGATGACACAGGAGAAGGCCCGGGAAAAAGCTATCAGGAACACAGTCCCGCTTATGCGAGGTGAAGAAGTCTTTGAATACCCCGCTGATCAGGCGACATTGACGCAGAGATACACAACGGAGGCGGTAAAATTTATTCGCGAACACAAAACCGAACCGTTCTTTGTCTATCTGCCTCACACGATGGTGCATGTCCCGCTCGCGGCGTCGGAGCGATTTCGAGGCAAGAGCGGCAACGGGCTGCTGGGTGATGCTATTGAGGAACTCGATTGGTCGGTAGGCGAAATCATGGCGACGCTGACGGAAGCAGGTCTCGATGAGCAGACCCTGGTCATCTTCACTTCCGACAACGGAGCTGCCACCGGATCTTCAGCTCCGTGGCGAGGCAAGAAGGGGACCTGCTTCGAAGGCGGCGTTCGAGAACCCTGCCTGATGCGATGGCCGGGGCGGATTCCGGCGGGGACCACTTGCGATCAAATTGCAGGCAACATCGATCTGTTGCCCACATTCGCAAAGCTGGTCGGCGTCGAAACTGACAAAGACCGAATTCTTGACGGACGGGACATCACACCTCTGATGTTCGATCCCCTGTCAGGGCCTGTCCGAGAGACTCACCTTTACTTCACGGCGAGACAAAGCCTGGCTGCGATTCGACAGGGTGATTGGAAGCTGTTGTTTGAAGCCTCTGCGAACGATGCCCCTGGGAAGAAGGCTGGCAAAAAGAACAACAAGAAAGAAAAAGACACCT
>CAIJTV010000884.1:0-1828 GCA_903823635.1 uncultured Planctomycetaceae bacterium | reverse complement strand
GGTGCGACAGTGGCTTCAGGACCGTATGGAGCGAACGGCGAACCGACTGAAACTGTCGCGGTCAGAACAAGTGCGAATCCTGGAGCGGCTGAGCGACGCCGTCGTTTTTGAAGAGTTCGTTCAAAAGAAATACGTTGGTGCTAAAAGCTTTTCGCTCGAAGGTGCCGAGAGTCTCATTCCGTTGCTCGACATGGCAATTGAGCGAGCCGGAAGCCAAGGGACAGATCTGATCGTCTTGGCGATGGCTCATCGCGGTCGCCTGAATGTGCTGGCAAATATCATGGGCAAGAGCCCATCGAAGATCTTCCGAGAATTTGATGACGTGGATCCTCAGTTAAAGATGGGCCGTGGTGATGTGAAGTATCACCTTGGCTACAGCTCCGATCGCATGACGTCGTCAGGACAGAATGTCCATTTGACATTATGCTTTAACCCAAGCCATCTGGAGTTTGTTAATCCGGTTGCTCAGGGTCGACTCCGAGCAAAACAGGATCGAAACGAGGATTTTGATCGTCGTAAGAGCTGTGTCATCCTGGTACATGGAGACGCCGCGTTCGCTGGTGAAGGTGTCATTCAGGAAACGTTGAATCTGAGTGAGCTGCCTGGGTATCAAACTGGCGGGACAGTGCACATCGTCGTTAATAATCAAATTGGCTTTACGACATCTCCATCGGAAGCACGGTCGTGTACTTATGCGACCGACGTTGCTCGGATGTTGCAGATTCCGATCTTCCACGTTAACGGTGAAGATCCGGAAGCTGTTGCTCAGGTTGTTCAGTTGGCAATGGACTTCCGTGCGAAGTTTCATCGCGACGTGATCATCGACATGTATTGCTTCCGTCGTCGCGGTCATAACGAAGCCGATGAGCCTGCATTCACTCAGCCGACGATGTATCAGGTCATTCGAAGTCGCCAGACAGTTTTCAACAGCTTCCTTGAGTCTCTCGTCGGTTTGCGCGAGGTGACGAAGGAAGAGGGAATGGAGATCGTCGCGCGTCGAGGGCAGGTGCTGGAAGCAGAGTTGCTCGAAGCTCGCAAAGAGGGCTTCAAGTATCTGGAGGACAGCGGCGGAGGGATGTGGAATGGTTATTTCGGCGGATCTTCCTCAAAAGCCGATTCTCCTGTAACCGGAGTTCCCGCGGATACGATTCGCAAGGTAATGAATACGCTGACGTCACCTCCGGAAGGGTTCAAGCCGCATCCGAAAATTGAAGCGGTTTTGGAATCCCGACGGAAGATGGCGGCTGGTGAAATTCTCTTTGACTGGGGTGGGGCAGAAATGACTGCCTTCGGGACCCTCGTACAAGAGGGAACTCATATGCGGTTCAGCGGGCAGGATGTTCGTCGTGGAACATTCAGTCATCGCCATGCCGGACTCTACGACTTCAACGATGGGCGAGTTTGGATTGGTCTGCAGCAAGTGGCTGCCCGTCCTGAACATGTTGAGATCTACAACAGTCCGCTGTCGGAAGTTGGCGTACTTGGTTTTGAGTACGGCTATAGCCTCGACTGTCCGGATGGCTTGGTGATCTGGGAAGCTCAGTTCGGCGACTTCGCAAACGGCGCCCAGGTGGTGATGGACCAGTTCATCAGCTCCGGCGAGACGAAGTGGGGCAGGGTATGCGGTCTCGTGCAGCTGCTGCCGCACGGCTACGAAGGGCAGGGTCCGGAGCACTCCTCCGCGCGCCTGGAGCGCTATCTGCAGCTTTGCGCCGAGCACAATATCCAGGTCTGCGTGCCGTCCAACGCCGCGCAGATCTTCCACCTGCTGCGCCGTCAGATGCTGCGTCCTTTCCGCAAGCCGCTGGTCGTCATGACGCCGAAGTCG
>CAIJTV010000883.1:0-2369 GCA_903823635.1 uncultured Planctomycetaceae bacterium | reverse complement strand
TTGCTGCGATCCCAATCGGCATCCGGATCCGGATGGGCCGTGCGAGCATCATGCCAGTCGGTCACATAGATCGCACCGTCCGGGCCCATGGTCACATCGGTGGGTGCGAACCATGGATCGCCAGATTTCAGAAGTTCACCACCGTGCGAAGTCTGCACTGTTGAATCGCGAGGTGAGATCTCATGCCAGTAAACGCCGTGCCCCAGAAGATCGCCAGCAATGTATTTTCCTCGAAAGGACTGTGGCAGCGCGTCGCCCTGATAGACGATTCCTCCAACCGTGACATGTCCGCCCGTAAACGTTTGATGCGGAGCATGTTCGAAATAGCCGTACGCATGAGGATTATGCAGCGCGCCGTGCTTAGCGAATGATTTCACATAGTTAGCTCCCTGCAGACCATGCAGCAGCACGTGACCGCCATAGTTGGTGCTGTAGAAGAGTCGACCGGTGGCATCAAAATCCAGCCCCCATGAGTTTCCTCCGCCCTCGCAGAACAGTTCGAATTCCTTTGTCGTCGGATGATATCGCCAGACGCCTTGTTGAAATTCGTTGCCGCGAATATTGGCCGTCACTGTGCTTCCCTGACATCCATATAACCAGCCATCAGGTCCGAACATCAGCGAGTTCGCTACGCTGTGAGCATCCTCCATCCCAAATCCGGTCAACAGCACTTCCGGATCGGAATCCGGGACGTCGTCGCGATTGCGATCGGGATAGAACAGCAGATATGGCACGTTCAGAACATAGACGCCACCATGCCCAAACGCCAGGCCTGTGGCCAGATTGAGCCCATTGACAAAGTCCTTGCCTTCGTCCATCACCCCATCACCATCGGAGTCTTTCAGGATTGTGATGCGATCGGCTCCTTTGGGGCCATGCGGAGGCGGTTCAGGGACTCGATCGTATCGAGTCCGCGAAAAGCGATCGACGGCGACTCGTTTCAGCCCTTCGGGATTGGGGTACTGCAGATACTGAATCACCCACAACCGGCCACGATCATCGTGTTCGATGCAAACAGGCTGCCGCACCAGGGGTTCACTGGCGACCAGTCTGACTTCCATGCCCGGCAAGGCCGACATGGCTGCAACAGACTGTGACGGAGTCAATTGCTGAGCCACACTATGACATGGGGAACCAATATGCCCAAGCACCAAGCTCAAACAAAACGCCGCACAAACACGAGTCGACTTGAACCTGCCCATCAACGCCCCGTTCCGGAAAAATGGTCCTCGTCAGGCAATACGGTGGAGAAATTGATTCTAGTGTTTCACAGTATGTTCGAAAAGCGGTCCACCAATGACGAAGAGCAAGCCCAGATGCGGCGACTTGCTTTTCTATTCTTGCCGTGCCTCAGATCGCCCCATGGATTCCACCATAAAGTTGAACAGCAACTTGTTGTAATGCGAACCATAAATGCCGTGCCGCGCGGTGGGGTACAACATCAGTTCGAACTGCTTGTTGGCCTGCTGCAGGGCATGAACAAGCTGAATTGTATTCTCCGGATGAACGTTGTCATCTTTCAGGCCATGCAATAACAGCAACCGTCCCTTCAGAGAAGATGCAGCTTCAATCACCGACGCCTTCTTGTATCCATCCGGATTCAATTGCGGCGTGGACATGAATCGCTCCGTGTAAATGGTGTCGTAGTTGGCCCAGTCTGTTACCGGAGCACCCGAAATCCCGGCGCTGATGCGATCGCAATGAGTCATCGCGTACGCTGTAAAGTATCCTCCGTAACTGTGACCGCTGAGCCCAATACGAGCAGTATCAGCCCACGGCTGATTCCCCAGCCAATCACACACTGAAATAAGATCCCTTGTTTCTTCGAATCCCAATTTCTGATAAGCAATCCACGCACTGCGAGCCCCATAACCGCTTGCGCTGCGAGGATCGAAAATGATGACGACGATATCCAGGTTGGCGAGCAAATGCTCCGGCAGTCGAGCATTCCAGATGTCTTTGACGCCGGGAGAATGAGGCCCTGCGTAAGTTTTTAACCAGATGGGATACTTTTTCGCGGCATCAAAATCCGGCGGCAGAATAAAAATCGCCGATGTCGTTGAACCATCCGCCATCGGAACTTTCCGCAACTCAACTTTTCCGAATCGGTATTTGTTTGTCGGGAGAGAAATCGGATTCTGCAGGATACGAATCTGGTCACCGCGACCGCTTTTCAGCTCAACGGTGTGCGGTTGATGCAGATTACTCCATGTATCGATAAAGTGCTTTCCATGAAGACTCATGACTGCAGCATGGTGTCCGTTTTCGGAGGTCAGTCTTACAGCTTCCGTCGCATTTCCAGAAAGAGAAATCTGATAGAGATTCTCTGCAATCTTCGAATCTCGCGTGCCGGTTACGATAGCTTTACC
>CAIJTV010000882.1:0-1901 GCA_903823635.1 uncultured Planctomycetaceae bacterium | reverse complement strand
TGACGAAAATGCACGGCTTGTAGTGTTCGCTGATTTCTTCCACCAGCTGCTTGTCGACCTTGGAAATTGTCTGCGTCGCGTCGAAAAACATCAGCACAAGATCGGCACGGCGAATACTTCGCTGAGCCCGAACAAGGCCGTAAAATTCGATATCGTTGGCCAGACTCTTTTTCTTGCGAACACCGGGAGTATCGATCGCAATAAAAGACTTGCCATCGACCTCAAAGCGAATGTCGATGCTGTCGCGAGTTGTCCCCGGGATGTTACTGACAATCACGCGTTCGCTCTGCGCGAGCTGATTGATGAACGTGCTCTTGCCAACGTTGCGGCGCCCGACGACGGCCAGACGCATGTCGGATGGCTGCAGCAGATAGTCGCCTTCCGCCGTTTCGGTCTCGCGAGCTGCTGGAAGCAGTTCAACAATCGCGTCAATCAGCAGATCTCGATTACGATTGGCCTTTACGCTGGTTGCCACATAGGGCACATTGGCCAGCGTCAGGAATGTGGCGGCTTCCTGGTCCAGTTTCGGGGAATCGCACTTGTTGACAATGAGTATCGACGGTTTGCTCATGCGTCGCAGTCGGTCGGCGACGTGTTCATCCAGTGGTGTCACGCCAGCCTTGGCGTCGACCACGAACAGCATCACGTCGCATTCATCGAGCCCTGTCTGAATCTGACGTTCGATATCTTCAGACAGGTCGTCGCTGTCAACGATGCCGATCCCGCCGGTATCCATCAGCTCAAAGTAGCGATTTCGTTCATGCATGATCCAGGTGACACGATCGCGAGTCACTCCGGCGGTTGGGTCAACAACGGAGATCAATCGGTCGGCCAGCCAGTTCAGCAACGAGCTCTTTCCGACGTTGGGGCGACCCACAATCGCCACTTTCGGAATTCCCATGTCTGCTGTCCTTTAACGCCCACTGACGTACTGCAAAAAATGAATCGGTTGATCGGTTTCAGAAAGCGAGCAGGAACGAGCTGCGAGCCCATGAGTGGGCTTCAGGTGATAAGTTCTCGACCGCGCTTACAAAATGCACCGAGGAAAAGCTGGGAAGCCTACACCTTTGAGGCTTCCCCGTCATTCGACTGGCCCGAACCACCCCCGAATTTCGCACAAGTAAATACCATTCTGGCGTGTTCTGACGTGGCTGCGTACACTCCGAGGACCTGAATCAGGATTCTTTGGAGATCAGCCGTGGCCGATAAACCAGTTCCAGCAAAGCCTATTTCGCCTCAAAGGCCCCCCGTTTCTGCGCCTGTTGAGGCTGCCAAAACCGACAGTTCGACTATCGCCATCGGGGCTCCGCTAAACCGGAATTCTCCTTCATCCTCGGCAGTGAATTCAATGGCCGATGTCAGCAGTGGAAAAAAACTCAACGACAACGGAGAAACACGCAGCCGGCGGCGATCGGCTTCGCGCTCGACTGGCCATAGTGATCGTCTTGTGTCACTGGACGCCTTCCGTGGCTTCATCATGATGATGCTGGCGGCCGGAGGATTCGGGATTCTGGCCTTTTCAAAGATCGATAAATCATCTCCGGTCTGGGAAGTCCACAACTGGGACAAATGGCACGCCATCGCGGTTCAATTCGATCATCCCAAGTGGCTCAGTGTTTTCAACAAATACAGCGTCTCGTTCTGGGACCTGATTCAGCCCTCATTCAGCTTTCTGGTCGGGGTGGCTCTGCCGTTTTCGCTCGCCGCACGCCGTTCTCGTGGTCAGTCCTTCATTCGGATGTTCCTGCATGCCGTGCTGCGGGGAGTTCTGCTGGTTCTGCTCGGCAAAGCGTTTCGAGTTGAGCTCGAGAATGTCGCCGGCAAGCGACTTGAACTGGCCCGAGAGCGTTTCATGAGCCTTGTCGAAAAAGGCCTGCTTGTCGGCCGCCTGGCGTTGCTCG
>CAIJTV010000881.1:0-3432 GCA_903823635.1 uncultured Planctomycetaceae bacterium | reverse complement strand
GATCCTCGCGAACCAAGACAATCACTTTACCCAACATTGGACAAAGGATCACGTCTTCCACTTCCGCTGGTTGCAATGCATTCGGGACCAGAATGGAAAGCGAATCGTTCCAGCGAACAATATCGATTCGTTCACCAGCAAGTTCCTCAACGATTCCACGAATTCGAGCTCCGCGGACACCAACGCAGGCACCAACACAATCAATTGATGCGTCGCCACAGCTTACGGCCACTTTTGACCGATTGCCTGCTTCGCGGGCGATCGAACGGACCTCAATGACGCGGTCGTTTACTTCTGGTATCTCGACTTCAAAGAGTCGACGGACAAAATCAGCGTGCGTGCGGGACAAAATAACCCTTACACGAGAGCCTGCTTTTCGAACATCGAGCACGATCGCTCGCACTCTATCGCCGGTCCGATAGTTCTCTTTTCGGATCTGCTCGCTGCGAGGAAGGATCGCTTCAACCTTGCCAAGACTGACAATAACAGTTCCGCGGTCGACGCGAGTCACCTGACCTGAAATCAACTGACTACGAAGCTCAAGGTACTCTTCGTAGAGCGTATCTCTTTCCGCTTCGCGGATCTTTTGAATCATTACCTGCTTGGCAGTCTGAGCAGAAATTCGGCCCAGAAGGTCTCCCAGCAACTCAGGATCAAGCATCCTTCCGTCGCAGATCAAAGCTGGCTCACCAGATTCTCGATCGATGCGAACTTCAAGCTGCTCTTCCTCTGAGAAGTGCTTCCGAGCTGCCGACAAGATTGCCTGCTCGATCCCCTCAAACACGATTTCGGCGTCAATCGCCTTGTCGCGGTGAATCGCATCGACAATTCTAAGGATTTCCGTGCCGTTCATGACTGGGTGTCTGGTTGTGCTGTGCGGGGTAAAAAAAAAGCGGGAGCAATGTCCCACTTTTCAAAGTCGACAGAGAGCTCTGCCGAACACCTTTCCGTTGCCCAACGACCCACGCACAGCGAACGAGTCACTTGGCGAAGTTCTATGGAAAACGGGGAAATGGAGTAAGATCTACATCTTGTCCATTTCAGGTTCCTTGAAGGCGGTTCAGGATCTTACAAACAGCAAACTTCCCCGAAAAAGACGCCTGACAGCCGGAAAAGTGTCCACTGTCACGCTATTTTCCCAAGGTTCTAGGCGGAAATTACTGGCATTAGCAAAGACTGTCAAGCATCGAGGCCCCTTTGAATGGCCGGTTCTCCGACAAGAGTGGTTTCTTTCTCTTTGTTCATTGGTTCCTGAATCACGTGGCGGAGACTTTCTATGTCGGGTGCAGTTGAGAAATCTGGCCGTTTCTCCCGCGTTCCTCATCGAGTGCTCGGCAGAACTGGGCTACAGGTTTCCTGTCTGGCGTTCGGTACTGGTCCTGTGTCGGGGCTGATGACTGGTAATGATCTTGAATCGCAGTCTGAGACGCTTCAGACACTTTACGATTCGGGGATAAACTGGATCGATACAGCGGCCGGTTACGGGAACGGTTTATCGGAGAAAAGCATTGGTCGAGTTCTGGCAATGCTGCCGATCGAAGTGTCCCGAGAGTTCCATGTGGCGACCAAGGTCAGAATCGACTTCAACTCCCCCCTTTCATTTGCAGATCAAGTTCGGTTCAGCGTGGAGGGCAGTTTGCAAAGACTTCAGCTTCCGAAAGTCACCCTGCTGCAATTGCATAATGGAGTCACGGCCAAGCGAAATGACCAGCCGAGCTCTATTGGAATGGCGGATGTGCTTGATTCCGGGGGCCTGCTGGATGCGTTGAAATCTGTGCAAGTCGAGGGACAAGCCGACTTTCTTGGATTAACGGGGACTGGAGCGGCTGAGCAGATGCGAGCTGTCGTGAACACCAGAGAGTTTGACACGATCCAAGTGCCGTATAATCTGTTTAATCCAAGTGCTGGCTGCCAGGTTGCTAACGATTTCGTAGAACAGGATTACGGGAGTATTTTGGACGATTGTCGTTCGGCCGGCATGGGCTGTTTTGCAATTCGAGTCTTCGCAGGTGGTGCTTTGCTGCGGCAGCCACCAAGCGATCACACTCTGAAAACGCCCTATTTCCCGCTTGATTTGTATCGCAGAGATCTGGACCGTGCGGCGAGTCTGGACGACGGTGTGAGCGGGGCGAGCCTTCTACGACAATCTATTGAGTTCGCGCTGTCTCACCAGGCAATTCATTCAGCAATCATCGGCTTTGGTGGCCCTGGGCACGTCGTGGACGCGGTGCGGGCCGTGAATCGCATTTACACGCACTGACCGATCAAGAGTGCCCTGCTCTTCAGGATTCAGCTTGATCGGTCGTGGGGAACAACGCCTCGGATCAAAAGGTTGTCTCAGGTTGATCGAGAGTCTCGAAGGGCTTCAGGAGCTCTTCAACTGAGATATATGGCCAGCGTTTTTCTCTCAAACGCCTTAGATTGGGCGGATAAATCGCAGGCGATTCCCATCGGCTGTCTTGACGACATCCAGAGTTTTTCGGGCGATCTTTTCTGCCGTTTCGGTTCCGACGAGCAGTACTGATTGACCTCGATGTGCAAACACAACATCGCCCTTTTGCTCTTTGTCCGGACGAAACTCGACATGGCCGTTCTCCATCGTAATCCGCACGGCGATTCCTTCCGGCTGCCGACGAAGTTTTCGTTTCAGCCTTGAGAAGGCTGTTGCGGTGACTTTGACCATTAATATGCTCCTTACGAGGACTTAACGTGTTGTGAATTCGAGGACTTCGACTAGAGGGAACGAATCGCTATAGCGAATCGAGCAAAGCCGATCGGCGACCAGGGGCCGGTCTGGCCGGCCCGGAATCACTCTTGGCATGAGCCTCGTTCACGGTAATCGAACGTCCGCAGAGTGATTGGCCATTGAGGCGGGCTATTGCTTCTTCCGCATCGTCCATTCCGGGCATCTGCACAAAGGCAAATCCTCGGGGGGAACCAGTGCCTCGGTCGGTGGCCATCCTGACGGAGGAGACTCGACCATATCGTGCGAACATTCGCTCAATTTCGCTTTCAGTCGCCTGAAAGGACAAATTGCCAACAAATATTGTTGTCATTCAAATCATCCAGCCCCAGTCTGGGGCGATTGAGTGGCATTGGCCACTGAAGTTAATAACGGATCTGCTGAGCAAACTGATTGCCCTGAACTGAGTTGCTGGGCAGTTGCAGATCGATCGAAAACTCTAAAAGAGACTGCCGTCAGTTGAGGGAGGGCAGGTAGTGCGACAGGCACAGCACTCGGCTCGCGTCACTTGAAGCTGGGAAATTCAGGCACACAACATGAGTTGTCTGAAACTGAACTGGCCTAATCTACCGTTGAAGGACCTTCGAAGTCCAAGGCGTAAAAATTTACCTTTGTTGAACTCGATTCCCTGAGACGTGAGTGCAGAGGAAAAACTCTTCTCGAATGAGTGAGAGTTCCGACGTTCTAAG
>CAIJTV010000880.1:0-2605 GCA_903823635.1 uncultured Planctomycetaceae bacterium | reverse complement strand
TACAGGTGATTATCAAGCGGGAATTCTGATTGAGACTCTGCGAAGGGCTATGCAGCGTCATCCATTCCTGAGTTGTCGGCTTTCTGGCCATCGATTTCGCCCGCATTGGGTTGCCGGAACGCCGGAAAAAATTCTTGCACAGAATGTTACGGGATCAGTGTTCGCAGCAGACAGCGGTCCTTTCGGAAAGCACATAGACCTCACGCAATCCGGTGGATTACACATCGAGATACGTTTCATGGATGACGGCGTTAAGGTCATCATGGACGCCCATCATGCTATTACCGATGGAAACGGACTTCGGCAGGTCATTACCGACTGGCTTCACCTTTATCACAGTGAAATCAACGGATTGCTTCCAAGACTGCCGGTTATTGATCCTGATCGATTGCAGCATCGCGACAGGTTTCCGCAGCCGGCGGCTGTCGCGCCCATTACCCTCAGAGAAGCTGTTCGGAATTTTCTTTGTACAGTCAAGGGGCGTACGGCCCGGTGGGTTTCGGGGCGTCTGCCTGAATTACAGAAGCGTTCAACGGTACACGGTTATTTTGTCGAACATATTCTCAGTGCTTCGGAGGTGGAGCAGGTTCAGCAACGATTGTCCGCATGGAAGATCACACTGAATGATCTCATGATTGCTGCGTGCATGAGCACTTTTGTCAAATTAGTCCCGGGAGGATCTCTGAACGACCGAGTCACTATTTTGAATCCCACGGACCTTCGCTTGCCCTCCGATCGTTCATTGCCAGCCACAAATCGATTTGGCTTTGCATTCATTCGTCGAAATCGGTCCGACTGTCATGATACGGCCGGAATGCTGAAGGGGATTCATGATGAGATGATTTACGTTCGTAATGGCTATATAGGAGCGGAGTTCATCAAAGGTCTCAGAACTGCTTTAAAGATCCCGGGGGGAATGGATTTCATTCGTCGCCTTGGACTTTTCATTCCCACACTCCAGTGGACATGCCTCGGTGACGTAACCCGTGGAGCGAGGCGACTGATGACGTGGAAAGACGGTGTGTTGCACTCCGGTGGACTGCGACTTGAATTCGCGACCGCCTACGCGCCATTTGCGGAAAAGGTACCACTGAGTATTGCAACGTGCGAAGCTGGCCAGCGAATCACTCTGACATTGCGTTCCTCGGCAGCGTTCATCACACCCGAGCAGACTGGGGAATTTCTGCGGATGCTCGTCAATCAGATTTGTTCACTGGACTTACCGAACGATAAATCTTGACGCGTCATGTGCGGGCAGAGCTTTTTAGCGATATGCGGCAGGTAAAACACGGCGAATCGGCATAGAAAAGCCATTCTCAGATTCATTAGAGATTGCGTTGACGGGCCTCTTGTTCGTCGGCGACTTCCGATGAGTAAGAGCGACCAGGGGCAGTCGCATCCCGTGGAAGCAGCGAATGCATATCGGCGTGTAGAAGATCTCCGCGGTGAGTATATCGCGTCTTGCATTTACTATTAAAAGATCAGTTACCCGGATACTGACTTCGATAATGATGCAGGAAGATCCCTGATGAAACAGCCACATTCAACGAGTCTGTGCCGTTCAGCATAGGGATGGTCAGCTTTGCTGAAGTTGCCATCTGAACCTCAGCGGAAACACCATCGTATTCATTGCCCATGATCAGAATCGTGCGCTCCGGAAACTGATAGGCGGACAGTGACTGGGCTTTCGAGTCAAGGATCGTTGAGCAGATCTGAAAGTCGTGACGTTCTCTGAGATCATGGAGACTTGCAGGAAGGTCAACCTGTTCGAGCACGGGAAGAAACAAAACGTTGCCCATGGAGACTCGCAGTACCCGGCGCGAGAATGCATCTGCGGAGCCCTTGCTGAACATGACGGCTGAGGCACCAAAGGCCGAAGCGATACGAACGAGAGCACCGACGTTCTCCGGATCCACAATCCTGTCTCCTGCCAGAATCAGTGCGGGGCCTGCTGGTGGCAGCCACGTTTCCGGAGGCGGCGACTGGCGTCGAACCACACTGGCCATGACTCCGCAATGAAAGTTGAATCCCACCAGCGAGTCGGCAAGTTCAGACTTCAGGCGATACACTGGAACATCAAGCGGAAGCCGATCCTCGAATGATGCAAATTTGCTGTCACTGATCAGCACACTGCGTACTTCAAACCCGCTGCGCAGCACGCGGTCGACAACCGTTGGACCCTCGGCAATAAAAAGGCCGTTGTCGCGTTGGAGGTTTTGAGTCTTAAGGCTGCGGAATGCGTCAAGACGAGAGTCTTCCAGCGAATCAATTCTTGCGTGTGACATAGGCTGGGATTCTGAGAGCCGATCCTGAACTCGGCAAGTCGCTGCTTTTAGAGTTTCTCAAATCGCAACATGAGCAGATCGGTGCATGGTGCGTGGCAGTCTGCAGCGGCCTTGCGAGTTTGGCGTGTTTTGGTTGAGTGGGTGTTTTTTTTGAGTCTGGGAGGGTCATCAACTCAAGCTGTCGCGTAAAAACGCGGAGTTTGACAAGCTCCTCAATGATCGAGAGGCGTGGCAAGGATCGATTTGGGAAGACTTGAGGTTTACGGATTTTCAATGTTTTTTTAAAGTCTCGAAGTCTTGAACAGGATTCTCAATCAAGG
>CAIJTV010000879.1:0-10919 GCA_903823635.1 uncultured Planctomycetaceae bacterium | reverse complement strand
TTAACGGCGACGCAGTCAAAGACGTTGTTTACGGCCCGCATTGGTATGCCGGCCCGGATTTCAGTCAGAAGAATGAGATCTATCCGGCCGTTCCGCAAAAGCGCGAGGGCTATGCAGATAACTTCTTCAACTGGATTTACGACTTCGACAAAGACGGCTGGAACGACATCCTCGTCGTGGGCTTTCCGGGAACGCCAGGATTCGTCTATCGCAACCCAGGCAAAGATGGCCTGAATGGACTTTGGGAAAAGTTGCAGGTGGCAGACTCGGTCAGCAATGAGGCGCCTCAGTTTGCTGACGTCAATGGTGATGGAACTCCTGAATTAGTTTGCACTCGCCAGGGCCACTACGGCTTTTATCTTCCGGAGAAAGACAAACCCCTTGGAGCCTGGCAGTTTGTTTCCATCTCCGAAAAGATCGCACCGACACCGTTTGGTCACGGCCTGGGCGTGGGTGATGTCAACAGCGACGGTCGCATGGACATGATTGCGACCGATGGCTGGATGGAACAACCGTCTGAAGGTGCAGTCGAAGGGGTTTGGAAGTTTCGCAAGTATCCCTTCGCGCGAGCCGGCGCGGATATGTTTGCATATGACATTGATGGAGACAAAGACTCGGACATCGTTACTGCTTTGAGTGCTCATGACTTCGGACTGGCGTGGTACGAAAACACGGGCGTCGACGCTAACGGTGACACCACATTCGAAAAGCATTTGTTGATGGGCGAGACGAAAGAACAAAGCCCCTATGGTTTGCTCTTCACTGAACTCCATGCAGTTCAACTGGCGGATATGAATGGTGACGGTCTGCTGGATCTTGTGACGGGAAAAACGTATTGGTCTCATCATGCTCAGAGCCCCATGTGGGATGCAGGCGCTGTCGTTTACTGGTTTGAACTCCAGCGCGGTGCAGATGGAGCCGTTGACTTTGTGCCACATCTGGCTGATGGTGAGGCGGGCATCGGCCGTGGTCTGGTGGTGGACGACCTCAATAAAGATGGGCTGATTGACATCGTGTGCGGCGGCATGAAGGGTGCAAATATCCTGATGCACTCGGCCCCGTCTGTCACGGAAGAGGAATTCATGCAGGCTCAGCCGCAGAAACGTAAGGAGATGGCTGAAGGACTTTCTCCCGAGGCGGCAGCGAAGCAAATGACCGTCCCGGCGGGTTTCAAGGTGCAGTTGGCGGCGGGCGAACCGATGGTTCATCAGCCGATCGCGATGTGTTTCGATCACAAAGGCCGACTGTGGGTTGCAGAAGCTCACACCTATCCATTGCGAGCACCGGACGGCGAAGGCAAAGACAAGATTGTGATCTTCGAAGATACCACGGGCGACGGCGTTTTTGATTCGTCGAAGGTCTTTATCGAAGGACTGAATCTGGTCAGCGGTCTGGAAGTTGGCTTCGGCGGTGTTTACGTCGGGGCGGCTCCCTATCTGATGTTCATTCCTGATCGTGATGGCGATGATATTCCGGACAGTAGCCCTCTCGCTCTGCGAGAGGAGCCTTCCGGGGTCCCCGTCATTAAGGAAGCTGACAACGGGAAGCGAAGTGCAACGGTGCAAATCGTCTCGCAGAGCGAGACGTCTCTATCAGAAACAGATGTGCAGTTCCCTAAAGACGTGCCCCCTGGAGCGATCGTACTCCGCGATGGATTTGGCTGGCAGGATACTCATGAAACGTTGAATACGTTCATTTGGGGGCCAGACGGTTGGCTTTACGGATGTCACGGTGTGTTTACACATTCCAAAGTCGGCAGGCCCGGTGAGTCCGAAGAGCAACGACTTCCGCTCAACGCTGCAGTCTGGCGCTATCATCCGCAGAAGGATATCTTTGAAGCCTTTATGAACGGCACCAGCAATCCGTGGGGTGTCGACTTCAATGAGAGGGGCCAGGCCTTTATCACGGCCTGTGTGATTCCGCATTTGTGGCATGTGATCCAGGGAGCTCGTTACCATCGACAGGGTGGCCAGCACTTCAATCCCTATACTTACGACGACATTAAAACGATTGCCGACCATCAGCACTATGTCGGCAATCTTGCAGACTCTGCCTGGTGGGGCCATGAACCGAAAGCCTCGGGCGCGACTGCCGATGCAGGCGGAGGGCATGCTCACTGCGGGGCGATGATTTATCTGGGTGATAACTGGCCCGACGAGTATCGCAATCAGATCTTCTTCCACAACGTCCACGGGAATCGCATCAACTGCGACATCCTCGAACCCGAAGCTGGCACCTCAGGTTTTGTCGGTCATCATGGCAAAGACTTGATGCTGGCCAACGATCATTACTTTCGTGGAATTAATCTGCGGTATGGTCCGGATGGAACCGTCTACCTGATCGACTGGTATGACAAGAACGCCTGCCACCGCACAAACCCGGAAATCTGGGATCGCACCAGTGGTCGTATTTATCGGATTTCTCACGGAACTCCAAAGTCTGTGAGCGTGAATGCATCGGAATGGTCTGATGCAGAGTTAGTGGCTGCTCATGGCCATCGCAACGATTGGCATGTGCGAATGGCTCGAAAGATGCTGATGGAAAGAGGTCTGTCGGAATACGTGAAGGTGGCACTCACGAAGTTGTCTGTCGACTCTTCTCTTCCTGTCGAATCGCGATTGCGTTGTCTGTGGACGCTGCATGCCTGCGGTGCTCTGACTGAACAGTTGACTCTGATGCTGTTGTCAGACAAAGAAGAGTATATGCGGGCCTGGGCCATTCAGTTGGAGCTGGAAGACAGGGTTCTGTCCGATTCCGTATTAAAGCGTCTGACAGAAATGGCGGCCGATGATTCGTCCGCTGTTGTACGTCTCTATCTTTCTTCAGCCCTGCAACGTCTGCCGAACGAATCTCGTTGGGGCATCGTGACGGCATTGGCGGCTCGAGCCGAAGACGTCAATGATCACAACCTGCCACTGATGATTTGGTACGGCACCGAACCGTTGGTTGCTGAAGATTCGAAGCGAGCGATGGAGCTGGCTCTGCAGACAAAGATACCGCTATTGCGTTCGTACATTTTGCGGCGAGCCTCCGCGACGAATGAAACTCTGCCGGCCGTGGTGGCTGCTTTGGGAAGTACCACCGACGTTGAGCTTCAACGCGAGATTCTGACTCAAATGATGGCTTCGTTTGAAGGGCGAGTCGAAATCCCGATGCCGGAGTCATGGAAAGCCACGTATGATGCTCTGCTCAAAAGTGATCAACAGGAAATCATCGACCGAGCGAATCAGCTGGCGGTCTTGTTCGGCGATCAGCGAGTGTTCCCGCCGATGCGTTCATTGCTGGGAGACGCCAATCAGGAACTCGCGCGGCGACAACAGGCTTTGAGTGTTCTGGTCAAGGGCCAGGATAAAGCTGCAGTTGAGGTTCTGCAGACGGACGCAGTTCTGGGGAATGCCGATTTGCAGGCGGCGGCCGTACGAGCCCTCGCGACGCTGGGAAATGATTCGACGCCGGCATTGCTGCTGGAACGATATGGCAAGTTTCCGAACGAACTGAAGACGGACGTTGTCAGTACGCTGGTCTCGCGTCCGGTCTGGACGAAACTACTGCTGACAAAGATTGCTGAGGGCGCGGTTCCCAGCAGCGATCTGCATGCGTTTCATGTACGTCAGATCGTGACGTTTAACGATTCCACGCTGAATGAAATGTTGAAAAAGCATTGGGGGGAAATTCGAGAATCGTCGGCTGATCGTAAAGCTCAGGCGGCCGCGTTGAAGAAGGATCTTGGCCCGAGAGTTCTTGCCAGAGCCAATCTCGGAAATGGCCGACGAGTTTACTCGAAGATCTGCCAGAACTGTCATCGGCTGTTCGGCACTGGTGGTCAGATCGGTCCGGATATCACCGGTTCCAACCGAGCGAACCTGGACTATATCCTGGAAAACATTCTGGATCCCAGCGCGGTGGTGGGGCGTGATTATCAGGTGACCGTCGTCGCCCTGCAGAACGGTCAGGTGATTCAGGGACTACTGAAACAGGAAACCGATAGTGCTCTGACGATTCAGACCATCAACGATAAGGTCGTCGTGCCGAAGTCAGAGATTGAAGAACGGACGCTTTCGAATGTTTCCATGATGCCTGAGCGTCAATTGGAAACACTGACAAAGGATGAAGTGCGTGACCTTGTCGCTTATCTTGCATCTCCCGGCCAGGTGGTGCTGAGCGGGCCAGCTTCACCAATCGATGCAAAGACCGGAAAAGTTCCGGGAGCAATTGAGGGCGAAGCGATGAAGATCGTGGAAAAGACTGGTGGCACGGCGGCCAGTCAGAATATGGGTGGATTCCAGGCGGACCGCTGGAGCGGTAACGATCATTTGTGGTGGACGGGAGCCAAGCCCGGCGACAAACTGAGCCTTGAAGTGCCTGTGGAGAAGGCCGGAACGTATGATATCGAAATCGTACTGACTCGAGCACGCGATTATGGCGTTGCGAAGATCTCCATCGACGACAAGGTGCTCGATCCGGGGCTCGATATGTTCAACAATCCGGACGTGATAACGACGGGAGTGTTGTCGTTCGGGATGAATGAATTGGCAGCCGGCAATCATCGCATCACGTTCGAGATTGTCGGGGCAAACCCGGAGGCCGTAAAAGCTTATATGCTGGCTGTCGACTATATTCGACTGGTTCCGACACAGAAGAATTCGGGAGAAAAGAATCCCGCGGAGAAGAAGTAGTTCTGCCTCCGAATAATGCCGCTGCTGAAACATCAGGACCTTTGTGCTGTGATAGCACAAAGGTCCTGTTTGTATTCGCCAGGCTTAGAAATGATGATCAGCCCTGCTCGTTGGTGCGAACGCGTTTCAGGATCTTCAAGAGATCCTCAATGAACTGGTCATTCACAGCCAGAGAAGGAAACTGGCTTACTCGCACCTGGTCAACAATCCACTGGCGTTCGTTGCCGGGCTTTTCGACATAAAGAGCCGCCAGGACGATTACAGCAAGATTTCGTTCTTCAGCGGAGCGAGTAAACAGAATGTTTTCGGCCTCTCGGCGCATCCGCTCTGCTCGACGTTCAATCACATCGATTGGCTCCGGAGGCTGTGTTGCAGCCGATGTCTTTGCGGATGCTTCTTTTGTCGTTGCGTTCGTCATTCGCGGCTCGCCAAACACAACGTCCGGAGTTGGCTTCAGAGCATTCATTACGGTCAGCCAGTTGGGTCCGATGTTCCTGTCGATTGAAACTCCCAGGGACTGATAATGCTGTAAGAGTTGCACCTGACTCAGTACCGGTCTCATGTCGTCTGCTGCCTGAACCGTGACTGACGGAGAACGCATGCGTCCAGAAAAATGTTTGCGATCTCGCACCCAGCGGGGCTGACGAGACACATAATTCTGCAGACTGTTAGCTTCATCCTGCTGACGAAACGTGGAATAGGAGTTTCGCTCGGCAGTCTTGATTAATTGCTGTCGCAGAAACGATTCCCGAAACGCACCACCAGTTCCCATTTGGCTCAGAGTTTTCACGTAAACAACTCTGTCACCGTCCCTCAGTTCGATTCCCGCAGGCACTTCAGGTACGGAATGGGTGGCAAAGCTCTCTTCAATCCGGCACGAGCCGAGCGGCCGAAAGTGCATGTCTTCGGCACGAAAGATGGCCACTTCATTTGCTTCATGCAATCCGTGAGCATCGCCGAGATCGATGATCGGGTGATTTCCTTCCTGAAGGTGTATCGTCCCGAAGAACTCGATAACCCCGGCGCCGTCCAGCTTGTCGATCTTATCGGCGACGGCTGGCTCGGCTGTAAATCCTGTCGCGCAGGCAACCATCAGGGCTGCGACGACGCGAAGAAGGAGTTGGCGAGAAGAAAAAGACATAGTGGGGGGCCTCGATACGACGACACGGCCGAGCGGAGTGCTGGAAAAGTTATCCCAGCATACTCGGAACACCCAGGCTGTCGCAAAGAGAATCCTCGACTACCACACATGTCCCGGATTCACCATTCTCCGATCAGTCCACCAATCGGAACAAATCCGAGAAATCACGCTGTTCGCCCGATCGTCAGTTTGCCTGTAAGAAGGCACGAAACAGCGGAAAATCGCTCACTCCAGAATGAGCCGCACCCGGCTGGATCGGTTGCGGTCGATCCAGCCGGGGGCTCGCGGGTTGCAGTACTGACTCATCATCGGACTGCGTTAACGTACTACTTCTCTGACGACTTTGGTTGTTCTTTTGGCGACGTTACGTCTTTAGAAAGCTCAGCCGTTCTGAAAGGCATAGGTTTCCCGGCGGGCAGACTCGCTTCCCTCACAGGGCTGGAGCTGTCCATGACAGGGCCATCTTTCGGCGGGTCAAAGAACAAAAGCTGCGGCGACATGATGACGCTGCGATCAACAGACGTCACCTTCTCGGATGAAGCGTTCTGCCCCTTGTTGACCTTGCGAGGTCGTTGGGCCACTTCGATCAGCTCGCCACGCCTTTGCGGCAGAACACCTTCCATCTGGTCGGCGACCTGAACAACCCATTCCGGCTCGTCACGAACAGCTCGAGACATCATGCTGCTGTAAAGCGACACTTCGAATAGATTGCGATCCATCATTCCATTCGTCACGGGCGTCAGCATCTTGGCCACTGCCGAAAAGGCCGATGACGGGAACTTTACAAACACATCCGCCTTCTGACTCACCGTATGAGTTCCATCCGCTGCCGGTGTGTAGGTCGCTCGAAACCAGATCAGGGCTGATGCTTCCAGTGGCTTTGGAAGCAGAACGTTGTGATACGTCCCTTGACAAACAAACACCATCTGGTTCGCATCCTGGTAAAGGATATCGGCAATGCCTTCTGAACCATCGACGGCTTTCGCTTCGTATTCCAGGGGCCCCGTCTGCCACATTTCGAAGCGTGAGATTCCCATCACCCGCCATGTACTGACTGCCACATCAGGATGCTGCAACAGATAACGATACATTGGCTCATCAATGGAGTATTGCAGCGAAGGCAGGCGACGATACTGAGAACAGTCGTCCATGATCGTCTTAGCCCGCTGCCGACTGGCGGGCGCCATGGCGTGAAGCGGAATTGAGGCGACTGTTTTCTTCTGCAGATCAGACGACGATTCGCCTTTCGAGACGATGCGAATCCCGGCTTTAGTCGCCAGTTCTTCGAGCTGATCTCCGTACGAAGGCTGACTCAGCAGAGTCGCCAGCATCACCAGCATGAGTTGAAGACAACGGAGACGCGGAATTCCGCGAAACTCTCTCTGTCGACTTACTGAGATGCGACATGGCACAGTGTGATTCAGCAGCGTACTGCCGACCTCTTTCAGCACTGTTTTTCTTCGCATGACGCCCCCTGAAAACTCGGGCTCGCGCAGTTCATCCGCTACAAACTCATGACACGGCGACCCTCTGGTAACCGCGCGATGATTCAGCGCACAACTCTGCAAGAGCTGATGGCGTGCGATGCTGTTTGAGTCCCCCCGGAAGTCAAACGCCGCACAAATCCCCCGAACTGAATAATCGGAATTACGGGAGCAGGCGATGAGTCCATTCCGCAGATCCGCAGACTCTACGTGGTCGTCAAAGTCAATGGGACGGCAGATCGCAGGTGTTCGGGGGAATTACCAGAATGCGTTCGGTGAATCCTGCCGAAGTGAGCATGCTATAGGCTCGGTTTGTTCAGCGACACTGCTGACAGCTTGAAGGCGGGCAGCGACGGTTCATACACCATCGACTGATATCCAGTTTTTCGCAGTAGCAGTCATCGAGGCCGCGCTTGAAGTCATTGTGGTCCGCGATATCGTCAATTGCGTCGGCGTAGTTTTCGGTCCACCCACAGCAATGACAGCCGGACAGAAGAGTCATGACTGTCAGTGACAAAATGGCAAATGAAGTTCGCATGGACATCCTTTTCCTGCGAGCAATCCAGCAAAGAGCCGCGGTGTTCCGGGCTGACTGAGTTCTCTACAACTCGGATCGAACGAACTCGAACTCCGACTATAGTCGCTCGCACCGGTAGCATGACGCGTGTGCAAGGAAATTTTAGCAACTGACGCATAACTGTTTCATCCCACAGGACCGGCCTCTTTGTACGGACCGCTTTGTCGGCACTGGTGAAGGCTGGATGTCTCGCATCCCGAGTCGCAGACTTCATGAATCACTAAGGTGGCGTTTCGGTCGGAGTTGACTATTCTGCGGACTCGGCACGCCGTAAACAACGGCAGGTCGGCGTCTGTTGAAAGTCCTCCGGAGAAGCTTCCGTGTCACAACGAAAACGAATCCTGTTTCTGTGTACTGGCAATTCCTGCCGCAGTCAGATGGCTGAAGGTTTGCTGCGGACTTATCATGGTCATCGCTGCGAAGCACTTTCCGCAGGTGCGAAACCAGCCGGATACGTACATCCGCGAGCTGTCACGGTGATGGCAGAACTGGGTATTGATATCTCTCCGCAACTGAGCAAATCAATTTACGAATTCCTACCGCCCAAAGGCAACCCGCCGGACGTGGTGATCGGCGTCTGCTCAACGGCTGACGAAAACTGTCCCACATTTCCGGCTGCCGTGGAACGTTGGCACTGGCCGTTTGACGATCCGTTCCACGCCACTGGTTCCGAAGAAGAATTGATGTCAGAGTTCCGCCGCGTGCGGGACGAAATTCGCGCGAGGCTGGATCAGGAATTTGGACGCACGGCCTGAATTCATCAGTAATCGATTTCGACAGTGTTCTGTTCGATTTCCACATAGAGAATGTTCTTCCACTTTTGTTTGACAGGTTAATCGCCCGAATGACTCTTTCTTCACTTCCCCTCAGCTATTGCACCAACGTTCATCCCGGCCGCAACGTGGCCGAAGTGATCAGTGGAATTACCGAACAATCAGCTGAGGCCCAGCGTCATCTGGATTTTCCGATGGCGGCAGGACTGTGGCTCGCCGCCAGCGTTGTGCGAGAACTCAAAGAACAACCCGATCAGTTGGAACAGTTGGCTCAGGCTCTTTGGCAACATGACCTCTGTTGTTACACCCTGAATACGTTTCCTTACGGTGACTTTCACAGTGAGCGGGTGAAGGAACAGGTCTACCTTCCGGATTGGACCAGTCTCGCACGAGTTACATACACCGAAGAGTGTGCGAATCTACTGAGCCAGCTTTTGCCAGCCGGAGCCGAGGGAAGTTTGTCGACCGTTCCGCTGGGGGGACGTATGAATCCGCATGGTCCGGATTTTCATGCGTCGTGTTTCAGCCATCTGATTCGAGTTGCCAAGCATCTGAAGGAGATTTTCGACACCACTGGTCGCAAAATTCGTTTGGGGCTGGAACCGGAACCGATGTGCGAAATGTCAGGGACTCGTGAGTGGACTCTGCCCGCGTTCAAGCGTCTCTATGCTCAGGCGGATGCGCTGAACTGCGAAGACGTTGTCCGCGAATACATCGGACTGTGTTTCGATGTGTGTCATCAGGCGGTTGAGTTCGAAGACGTGCAGCAGTCTATCGATGAATTTGTTCGTCACGGAATTCGTATCAATAAAGTACACATCACGAATGCGGCAGAGCTAATCGATCCCGCCAATAACTCAGAAGGCCGTGAAGCGTTGTGTCGATTCGTTGAGCCGCGATATCTTCATCAGACGTACGCAAAGTTTAAAGACGGCAGTGTGAAGTCACGAGTGGATCTGTTGGAAGATGATATTCGTCGCTCACCATCCGATGATTTCCTCAACGCCGAAAGCTGGCGAGTTCACTTCCATGTGCCAATCTTTGCGGAAACTCTGGGGCCGCTGAAAACGACTCGCCCCGATCTGGCCGCGGCACTGCGAAAAGTCGCCCGGCTGGACTACTCTCCGCATCTGGAAGTCGAGACCTACACGTGGCCGGTCATGCCAGGCGAATCAAATGCCGCCACAATGACTCTCAGTGAACGCATCGCTCAGGAATTGCGTTCCGCCGGTGAACTGCTCGACGCCGCCGGCGACAGCGTGGAATAAAACGTTTGAAGCGTATTTTTGGGTCAGCGGCACTTCCCTGTCGGGCTGATGATTTAATCGTTTAACCCCGAGCCGCAGGCGTCGCCGCTCAGATTCGCCTGCGCCTCGCCGTTAAACGGAAACGCTGAATACTCTTTCAGGCAACCGCTCGCGACACGGGGCTCACGAAGTCATCGCCATCGGAAATCATCCCGATGTGGCGACTTGTTGCGGAGGCTTTAAGTCCGGACTGAGCAACTCAACGAGCCGCCTCAAGCAGCTTAATCCACGGCCCGACATAGTGACCGTTGTCGTGGAATGTTCGGCCGCTGATGAGATTTCCGTCGATCACGCAGGGCTCATTCACAAAGATACCGCCGCAAACTTCCAGATCAAAGCGGCACTTCAGGACAGTCGCCATCCGCCGACCGCGGACGCAGTCGGCATAAGCAGGAATCTCAACGCCGTGACAAACGCTGGCGATCGGCTTATTCGTCGCAAAGAAGTGCTTTGTTGCACGAACCAGGTCCTGGTCATACCGAATATACTCAGGAGCACGTCCTCCCGAAAACATGATGCCGGCATACTCTTCCTCTTTGATATCGCGGAACGCAATGTCAGCTTCGATTGAGTAGCCTTCCCACTCCTTAGTGATTGTCCAGCCCGGCTTCACTTCATGCAAAACCATCTGATACCGACGCTTCTCGGGAGCAGCCACCACTGGAACAAAACCAGCTTCGATCAGACGGTAATAAGGGTACATCGTGTCGAGCGTTTCCGTGGCGTCGCCAACGATGATGAGCACTTTGTTGCTGGATGACATTGTTGGATCCTTCTAATGCGTTTTGTGAGCAGTTCAGACCGTAGTGTTGGCTTCAGCCAACTTTCGTCCGGAGATTTAATGCAGAGTGCCGATTGAAGTCGGCACTACCAACTCAATCAACAACCCACGGACGTGTTTCCGGGATAGCTGCGAAACATCAAATTGCAACGCTCTTCATTCGTTCGGCCAGATATTCAC